>NZ_JBLXDO010000006.1:0-177913 GCF_048263965.1 Ferrimonas sp.
GATCCATAATGGGTTACCTCTGCCACTCTTGGGGGAATTTCAGGCTGAATTGGGCGTTGCTCTCCGCTTCGGTCAGGCCGATGTAGAACACATTGGGGTGGGTGTTGTTGGCCGCCTGGAGGACCAGAGGCTTCTCCTGCTCCAGCACCTTGGCGATCTCGCTGCTCTTGTCGTTGATGTCACCGAAGATGCGGGCGCCACCGGTACAGGTGGTGACACAGGCGGGCAGCAGGCCACGGGCGGTGCGCTGCACACAGAAGTTGCACTTATCCACCGTGCCTGTGTTGGAGTTGACGAAGCGAACCCCCTCGTAAGGACAGGCCTCGATACACATCTTGCAACCGATGCATTCGGTGGAGTCCACCACCACGATGCCATCCTGCTCCCGCTTGAAGGTGGCGCCGGTGGGGCAGATCTCGACGCAGCTGGGCTTGTCACAGTTGTTGCACAGCAGCGGCAGGTTGAAGGCGTAGGGCTTGCCCTGAACCTCTGAGCTGGCCTGGTAGACCGCGGTTCGGTTCTCCTTGGGCAGGCTGCCGTTTTCGTTACCGCAAGAGACCACACAGGCCTTGCAGCCGTTGCAGCGGCGCAGGTCGATGATCATAGCTAAGTGTTTGCCACCCTTGGCATGGATGGTGGCCACCGCGCCAGCGGCGGAGATGAAAGAGAAGGAACTGATGCCTAAGGCGCTCCCGGCCATCAGCTTCAGTGTTGATCTTCTATCAAACATGGTTCGCTCCTGATAGTATTTCCCTGAAGGAAAGACTCACGTGTGAGATCATTTGCCTTAGAGCAATCTCAAAGGCTATCGAATGAGTGACTACTGTTGTTACCGACATATTGGCTTTGGCAGATATTTTTTCATTCTGAAATTGAGTATATTCACGACCTGACGATATATGATGTGAATTGAATCACATCGGATTGAGAGTTTAATGGGTTTGTGATTAAAGGTTTGAATTTCCTAAAATGAAAAACTTTTTTGCGCGAATGGAAAAATGGGAGTAAGAAACTACTGGCTTAAAAAATCAAAAATACCGGCTCTAATTCGTGGTTCGTTATTTTCTGAGTGCTCAGTTTCAGCCAGTGTGGCAGGCGACAGGGGAAAAGACATTAAGTCATTGCTTTTACTGATTTAGTGCCCTGAATATCTATAATTCTATCGAGGAGAATCTATCTTAATAGAAAGGGGTTGATTTATGTGATGTGCAATTATTCATATGAGTTTCATGGGATGAAAGGGCGTCTCCGGTTTGATGTTACTTTATCTAATCTCTTGTAGAATTGCTTTTTGTGGGTTAATTATCATTGGGTTGGCTTAGATTTTGATTGGTTTTAATGGCCAAGGAATAGTTTCTGCTATTTATATTGTTTTTGTTTGAGTAAATTAATGAACCAAACTCGGAAATTGATGGGGTTAGGTTTTATTGATGTGGCTTATATTTT
Organism: Ferrimonas sp.; assembly: GCF_048263965.1. Taxonomy (NCBI): domain Bacteria; kingdom Pseudomonadati; phylum Pseudomonadota; class Gammaproteobacteria; order Alteromonadales; family Ferrimonadaceae; genus Ferrimonas; species Ferrimonas sp. The sequence goes on from NZ_JBLXDO010000006.1 coordinate 1,447, forward strand.
GTAAGATACTGATTGATTGGGCTATGTATGTGTCTCACCCCATTAGTTCAGGCCACCTTAATCAGGTTAGTGGAGATACTGACTAATGGGATTAAGATCAAAGTTGATTTTAGACAATGGGAGAACTGGGAAAAAGAATGCGGGCGACGCACCCCTGGGTGTCCCGGTTCTTTAGCTCAAACTTCCAACGGTAACGCTGGCACAGATCCTCAACAATCAACAGCCCCAGGCCATGGCCGCCGCACTCGATGCCATCGAGTCCGGGCCCCTGGTCCAGTATGGTCAGGCTGCGGTCGTCCATGGTTACCCGCACCTCACCCTTGCCGGTGGCGGCGATGGCATTGCGCAGCAGGTTGCCGATGATCATCTTCACCACCGCCGGTTCGGCCTCTATCTGAGGCGTGCCGCTGACCGCCAGGGTCAGGCCCACCTCCTTGTTGTCGGCAGCGCTCTGTTCCAGGTCGACGATGCCTTGAAGCTCATCTGCGCTCAATGGACGTGGCTCAACGGATTGCTCACTTTTTTCGTAGCGCACCAGAGAGAGCAGGGCGTCCACCATGGTCTGCATCTCCTCGGTCGCGCCCAGGATCCGCTGCCTCTGCCGGTCAACAAACTCAGGCTTGGTGGAGTGCCCCAGCAGGTTGGCGGCACCCCGCACTATGGTCAGCGGCGTGCGAAGCTCATGACTGGCGTAGCGGGCGAAGGCCTGTTCCCGGCGAATCAGGGTGTCCAGCTCCTCCCTGTGCTGGTTAAAGGCCTCGGTGAGCTGAACAAACTCCTGGGCGGCAGAGTCGGCCATGTAGAGGGGGGTGCGGGTATCGTTTTTCAGGTTGGCCAGTTGGTCTCCCAACTCCTTCACCGGTTGAATCAGCCTGACCGACAGCAGGTAGACCACCACACCGACGATCATCATGATGCCGGCGGCGGCGCTGGCGATCATCAGGTTCAGCAGCACCGTTTCCCTGTCGGTCACTTCCACCGATTCGGTCTCGGCCACCAGCACCAAGGGCTGAGTCGTACCATGTTTCTGAAACTCGGTCACCAGAACATAGACTGAACCCAGCTCCAGATGCAGCTCTTCGATGGCGAAGTGCTCCTTAAGCAGGTGCTTTGGCACAAATCCGGGAACGTCTGCCGGGTTGTCATAGGCATAGGTGATGCGGTCAATCTCGATGGGGCCTGAAGCGCCGGTGAGATAGCGGGCCACCGCCACCTCCTTGGACATCATCAGCGAGCGCTCATTGACGGCGTCCTCACCCCAGTGCAGGGCGGTGTTGAACAGGGCCACCATTGCCATGCTGATGGCGATGGCCAGGGCGCCAAACACCAGCAGCAGCCGGGCGGTCATAGTACGGACATTGGAGAAACGGCGCCGTATCACGGTTTGAGCTCCAGCCTGAAGCCCACCTTGGGCACGGTCACCAGCATCGGCTGGGCGAAGGGCTTATCCAGCTGGTTTCGCAGCTGGTACACATGGCTGCGCAGCACATCGTTGCTGGGGGGCTGGTCTCCCCAGATGGCATCGGTCAGTTGATCGCGGCTGACCACGTCGGGGGCGGCCTGTGCCAGCACAGACAGGATCTTGAAGGTGGTGGGATTCAGGGACAGCTTCTGTCCCTGGCGCCAGGCCTGGCGGGTTTTGCTGTCGATCTCGAGTTCGCCCACCTGCACCTTACCGCTGGCCATGGTGCCTCGGTAGCGGCTGATCAGCGCCAGCAGCCGGGCTTCGAGGATCTCCAGGTCGAAGGGCTTGGTCAGGTAATCGTCGGCCCCCTCCTTGAACCCGTGCAGGGTGTCCTGACGGTTGTCCAGGGCGGTGAGCATCAGCACCGGGGTGTCCTTGCCCTGGCTGCGAAGGGCCTGACACACCTCGAAACCGTCCATGCGCGGCAGCATCAGGTCCAGGATGATGGCGTCGAAGCTCTCCTCCAGGGCTAGCTTGAGCCCCAGTTCACCGTTGTCGGCGTAGTCCAGCTCCACCTCTTTGGCCTCGAAGAAATCAAAGAGGATGCCGGCGATTTCGCGATTGTCCTCAATCAGCAGCAGTTTGGTGTTTTTCAGGCTGTCCATCAGTTACCCGGATCTCAGTCAGTATGGTCATTATGATGCCCTCCTTGTGAAGAAAATGTCGATGACAAGATTTTCACGGCCTGTGTTGAATACTGCGCTCCATTGGCGGGCCAAAGCCCGTGCACAGTGTTTTATTTGGAAGGTGACCCATGCTGAAAACCAACCCTCAGCCGCATCGCAGAGAGCGCCCCATCACCCTGTCAGTGATCGTTCCCGTTTACAACGAAGGCGAGGGACTGGCCCTGACTCATCAGAGGGTAACCCGGGTGTTGGACGCGCTGCCGGATCGTTGTGAGATCATCTATGTCGACGACGGCAGCAAAGATGACAGCTGGTCTCTGGTGCAGAACCTTCCCGGATCTTCCAGCGACCATGTGGGCCTGAGCCTCAGCCGTAACTTTGGCAAGGAAGCGGCCATGAGCGCCGGATTGTCTCATGTTCGTGGTCAGGCGGTGATCCTGCTGGACGCCGATCTGCAGGACCCACCCGAGCTGATTCCTAAGATGCTGGACGCCTGGCGGGACGGGGCGGACGTGGTCAACATGAAGCGCCGGGCACGCCTTGGCGAGAGCTGGTTCAAGAAGCTGACGGCCGGAGCCTTCTACAAGGTGATGAACTGGGCGTCTGACGTGCCCATCCCGGAGAACGTGGGGGACTTCCGGCTGATGAGCCGTCAGGTGGTGGACCATATCAACCAGTTGCCCGAGCGCAATCGCTACATGAAGGGCCTGTTTGCCTGGCCCGGTTTTAAGCAGATCACCCTGGAGTTCGATCGGGACCCCAGAGCGGTCGGCGTGACCAAGTGGAACTATGGCAAGCTGTTTGGCTTTGCCATGGACGGCATCGCCTCCTTTAGCATCCGTCCGCTGCGACTGGCGACCTGGTGTGGTTTGCTGACCGCCTTCAGCGCCTTTGTCTACGGCATGGTGGTGGTGATCAAAACCCTGGTCTTTGGCGAAACCGTCAGTGGTTACCCCTCGATGATGGTGGTGCAACTGCTCCTTGGCGGCATCCAACTGCTGGCTCTGGGCCTCATCGGTGAGTATCTGGGGCGGGTAGTGATGGAGGTGAAACAACGTCCACAGTACCTGATCCGCGAAGCGTCCCACAATGACGGTGTGGATACCCTGGTTGCCCTGGAGACCCGCCGATGATCGCTCGCGTTATCCGTTCGCCCCTGGGGTGGGTGTTGCTCCTCGCCCTGGCCGTTCGCCTGATCTCCCTCGGTGTCTATCCCCTGATGGATACCACCGAAGCCCGTTACGGCAACATGGCCCGGCTGATGGTGGAAACCGGTAACTGGCTGACGCCTCAGTTTGATCTTGGGGTGCCGTTCTGGGGGAAGCCGCCGCTTCACACCTGGATGAGCGCAGGCTCTGCCGCCACCCTGGGCATGAGTGAGTTTGCCCTGAGACTGCCCCACTGGCTGGCGGGTGTGGCCGTGCTGGCGCTGATGGCCCTGTTTGCCAGACGACAGGGGCTCAGCGGTCTGGTGTGTGCCATGGTGCTGGCCACCTGTGTGATCTTTGCCATCGCCGCGGGCGCGGTCATGACCGACATCGCCCTGACCCTGGGGATGACCCTGGCCATGGTGGGGTTCTACCTTGGCTGGCAGGGGCGATACCGTGCAGGGTATTTGGGTTTTGTTGGCCTGGCGGTGGGACTGCTGGCCAAGGGGCCTCTGGTGATTGTGCTGGTTGGCCTGGCCGTGGTGCCCTTTCTTATCTGGCAGCACCGCCTGAGTTTTCTCAAGGTGCTGTGGCAACGGTTTCCCCTGGTGGGGGGCACGGCCGCCATGCTGGTGGTAGCGGCGCCCTGGTATCTGGCTGCGGAGCAGGCCACCCCCGGCTTCCTGAACTACTTCCTGGTGGGCGAGCATTTCCTTCGTTTCGTGGAGAGTGGCTGGCAGGGCGATCTCTATGGCAGCGCCCATGACCAACCCAGGGGCACCATCTGGGTATTCTGGCTGATGTCGGCTCTGCCCTGGTCTTTGGTGCTGCCCGGGCTGTGGTGGTGCAAAGGGCGCCGGACTCTGACCCCGCTGCAGGTGTTTGCCCTGTGTTGGATGGTGTCACCCATGGTGCTCTTTACCTTTGCCGGGAACATCCTGCCCGCCTATGTACTGCCAGGGGTACCGGCATTGGCCCTGCTGGTGGCCAGCATGGCTGAGGAAAAGGATCAGCGCTGGCTGTCCGCCACCGGAATGGTGTTGCCCCTGCTGCTGACTGCGGCCACCCTGGTGCTGCACTTTAAGGTGGGCGAGGAGCGCAGCGACAAGGCGCTGCTGGCTCAGGCCCCGGGCTGGAATCAGCCACTCTACTATCTGGGTAAGCGTACCTTCTCCGGGCAGTACTACTCTGGCGGTCGCGCCGAACTGGTGGCTGATGCCGATGAACTGGCGTTCAAGTCCGGGGATTACTTCCTGGTGTTGCCGTCGGGCCGTAACTGGCGGGACCTGGGGCTGGAGAACCGTCATTGCGTGCAGCTGGCCTCGGCCCGCAAACGTAGCCTGCTGGAGTGCCGGGCCGATGTCGCACTGGATTAAGTTTGCCCTGGTGGGGGGCTCGGGCTTTGTGGTGGACATGGTGGTGTTCACCTCCCTGCACCTGGCAGGGCTGGATCCCTTGGAGGCCAGGGGGCTGGCGTTTCTGGCGGCGGCCTCCACCACCTGGGCAGGCAACCGTTGTTTCACCTTCAGCGATCGCAGCCAGGGCAGGGCAGGGGGGCAGTGGATCCGGGCTTTGACGGCCGCTTTGATGTCGGCCCTGCCCAACTTCGCCCTGTTCTGGCTCACCCTGAAACTGGTGGGAGAGGGCTGGCCAGGTCCTCAGTTGGCCCTGGTGGCGGGCATCGCTGCTGGTACGGTGTCCAATTACCTGCTCAGCAGCCGCTGGGTATTTGTCGCTAGTGAGCGTCCCGATACAGCATGACCTGCTCTCCGGCACTCAGTTCAACGGTGCCGTCCGCTTCCATCCCCAGTTTCTGAAGCACGCGTCGCGATGCCAGGTTGTGCTCTGAGACGATGCCCACCACGGTGGGCAGGGCCAGGGTCTCCCTGGCATGGCGCATCACTGCCTGACAGGCCTCGGTGGCCAGGCCCAGGCCAAAGTAGGCTTCGCTGATGGCGTAGCCGATGTCCGGGTAGGGCAGTTCATCCCGTTTCACCAGTCCGGCGATACCCACGTCTGCGCCACTTTGGGTCAGGCTTAGGTGATACATGCCATAGCCATGGTCCCGATAGCTGGCGATGGGGCCTGTCTCCATATGATGGCGTGCCTGCTCCAGAGTCCTGACTCCCTTGTCGTGAATCCCTTCAATAAACGCCTGCTCGTTCAGAAGCTTCAGGTAGAAAGGTGCATCATCGATAGTCAGTTCACGTATGGTCAGTCGGTCTGTGATCAGTGGCTGCATTATCTGTCTCTGGGAGGGGCAAAGACTCAGGGTAGTCATCCAGCCCCCACTTTGGCAAGGGGATGAAAAACGTCTGTTATTCTGGTGTGAATTCGATACTATGAGCGATCCCACTTCGGGAGAGCAAAGGAAGAGCATTGATGATAGAGACGGAACGTGTATTGCTCAGGCCCTTTGAGTGTGAGGACGCCGAAGCCGTGTTTGCCTTAAGTGCAGACTCGAGGGTAACCCGCTATACCGGTGACGGTGACCGGGTGAAGACGCTGGAGGATGCCAGTGAGATCATCGCCAAGGTGTTTTTCCAGGATTATGCCACCTATGGTTATGGCCGCTGGGCCGTGGTCTGGAAGGAGACCGGTCAGGTGATCGGCTTCTGTGGACTGAAGTACCTGCCTGAAATGAAGCAGACTGACTTCGGCTATCGCTTCATTCCTGAATTCTGGGGCAAAGGCATTGCCACCGAGTCTGGCCGGGCCATGCTCGACTACGCCAGCAAGCACTGGGACACAGGCCCGGTGGTGGCCATGACCGACCCTGAAAATGACGCCTCCCACCGGGTGCTGCTGAAGCTGGGCTTCGAGCAGGACGGCATGGTGGAGTATTGGGGCGAGCAAGTCAGATTTTACAAGCAAGGAAACTCTTAAGTGAGAATCACTGGAAAACCTTTGATGGCGGCGCTGGTTGCGCTGTCGCTGTTCATCGGTGCCACCCCGGCCCGGGCCAACCAACCCTCCATCTACAGCCACATGGACGTCACTCACCCGGTCTGGGCTGAGCATGGCATGGTGGCCAGCCAGGAGCGCCTGGCCAGTGAGGTGGGGGTGGAGATCCTTCGCCAGGGGGGCAATGCCGTCGATGCCGCCGTAGCCGTAGGCTTTGCCCTGGCGGTGACTCTGCCCAGAGCCGGTAACCTGGGGGGCGGCGGGTTCATGGTGGTGCACCTGGCTGAGTCTGGCAAGGACATCGCCATCGACTATCGAGAGATGGCCCCAGGTCTGGCTCACAGGGATATGTTCCTCAACGAGGAGGGGGACGCGGTTTCCGACCTGTCCCGCTTCCACGGACTGGCAGTTGGGGTACCCGGTACGGTTCGCGGACTGGAACTGGCCCTGTCCAAGTACGGCACCATGAGCCTGAAGCAGGTGGTGGCCCCGGCCATCGCACTGGCACGGAAGGGGATCGTGGTGACCCCGGATCTGGCCAACAGCCTCAAGGGGCTGCAAAAGCGTCTGGGTCGCTGGGAGAGCACTCAGAAGGTGTTCTATAAGTCCGACGGTGGTCTCTATGCGCCAGGCGAACTGCTGGTGCAGCAAGATCTGGCAGACTCTCTCAAGCGCATTGCCGACAAGGGCAGTGACGGCTTCTATAAGGGGGAGACCGCTCGTCTCATCGCCAAGGCGGTGCAGCAGGCCGGTGGGGTGATGAGCGAGGCGGATCTGGCCAGTTACCGAGCGGTGGAGCGTCAACCGGTGCGGGGTGAGTATCGCGGTTATCAGGTGATCTCCATGCCGCCGCCATCCTCGGGTGGTGTACACATCGTCCAGATGCTCAACATGCTGGAGCATCAGCCCATTGGCGAAATGGGTGCTGGCAGTGCCCAGAGCATCCACTGGATGGCGGAGATCATGCGCCGCGCCTATGCCGATCGCAGTGAGTACCTGGGGGATCCGGATTTCACCAAGGTGCCTGTGGCCGGCCTGACCGATCCCGCCTACGCGGTGCAGCTGCTTAAGGGGATTGATCCGAAAAAGGCCACACCATCGAGCGAGATCAAACCGGGCAACCCCATTCCCTATGAGAGTGACCAGACCACCCACTACTCCGTGGTGGACCAGTGGGGCAATGCGGTATCCAACACCTACACCCTCAACTTCAGCTATGGCTCCGGCCTGGTTGCAGAGGGTACCGGCATTTTGCTCAACAACGAGATGGACGACTTCTCCGCCAAGCCCGGCACGCCCAATGGTTATGGCCTGATTGGTGGCGAGGCCAATGAGGTTCAGCCTGGGAAGCGTCCCCTGAGCTCCATGAGCCCGACCATAGTGATGAAGGAGGGCAAGCCCTTCCTGGTAACCGGCAGCCCTGGTGGCTCACGGATCATCACCACCACCTTGCAGGTGATTATGAATGTGGTGGATCACGGCATGAATGTGGCGGAGGCGACCGCCGCCTCCCGGGTGCATCATCAGTGGTATCCGGATGAGATTCGGGCGGAGAAGAGCATCAACCCGGACACCAAGCGCATTCTGGAGTCCATGGGGCACAAGGTGAAGGTGAAGTCCTCCATGGGCAGCACCCAGTCCATTATGGTCACGGATGAGGGGCTGATGGGCGCCTCCGACCCCAGACGTATGGGCGCCGCCACCCTGGGGTACTAACCCGCCAAAAGGTCTCCTCGGAGGCCTTTTTTGATCTCCGTCTGTTGCCAGGGACATCTGGACTTGCCAGTTTCTCCCTGAAGCAGTCTCAGCATGTAAACGGATGTAATCAGGTTCGGAACTTTGCTTACCGCTTGAAGGGAACTTTAGCCACAGCTCTCACTCCTTGGCGAGATGTGAAGTTATACACGCTTCTGGTTGCTAATTGGTTGTTTTTCTGGAACGGAGCGTTCGGCACGTGCACACTCAGCGTCGCAAGGATTGCACCACCACGCGACTTACCGTTGCGAACAAGATATTTCACGCAGCAGAAGGCTTCCTATCATAGGGAGCCTTTTGTTTTTCAACGGTTTTCAACCAAAGTTCGCTTCTGTTCGGTGACAGCCGTTTACAATTTTTTTATATCACCTTTGTTACAACTCCGCCTAGAGACAACGCAATCTAGGGCAGCAGTGTGAAATCCAATCAGACCGGTTTTTTAAGACTCATCTATGCAACTCGATACTCCTGGCTGGGCCTCAAGGCCGCCTGGAAAAACGAAGCGGCATTCCGTCAGGAACTGGTTGGTTTTCTGGTGCTGGCACCCCTGGCCAACGCCTTGTGGGGTTCTTTGGCTTACTATGAAGGCCTGTATCCTGGTGTGGAAAAACAGTCCGGGGTGGCCAGAGAGGAGTTCGGAGTCAACCTGGCACAGGGCGTGAGTGCACCCTAGTAGCAGGCTTAAGCTGAAAGGGGCGTCGTTGGCGCCCCTTTTTGTTATTGATACTGGCTGTTATGCAGAGAGTAGCGAAGCGCGGCGTTTTTCCACTTCTCTCCCCCTTGCCAGCGTTTAAGGAAGGTCTCGCCGTCCAGTATCACCCGGCCGCCTACAGAGGTGATCCCCAGCTCGAACAGTACCTCTGGCAGCAGACCGACCGAAGGACCAATCAGTGCCACTTCGTCGGCGTCTTTGACCAGAGGCAGCAGGGTGTTGAGGGTGTGATTGATCACCGTGGTGCCGGTAATCAGGATCTTGTTGCAGCGTGTCAGCGCCTTAGGGTCGGTGGTGACCAGCAGGTTCTCCTCCTCCCGCGCCATTTCGGCTTTCAGTTCAATCACGGTGACCGGAATGCCCTGTTCCTTGAGCGAGTCGATAAGGGGAGGGAAGAAGCCCACCATGCCGACCCGGTCTCCAGGAGTGAGTTTCAGCAGAGCCAGAGTGTCCTCGGCTTTGCTGTACTCAAATCCTCTTTCTCTGAGTAGCTTCTGACTGATGGCATTCAGTGCACCTGAGCCCAGTACCTGTTGCCAGGAGGCAGGTTCAAGATACAGCTTGGCCAGCTCGGTCACCGGCTGACCCAGGAATTTCTGATAAAGGCTGTCATCCTGAAGCACCTCCAGGGCCCCGCCCAGCTTGGTGTAGGTCAGGCCTATGGTGCCGTCGTCCAGCTCAATGGCGCCAAACTTGGCATTTGGGTTGGAGTCCAGCCCCTCTTTCATGATGTGGATGGCTTGGACCTTGGGGATCATGTCGGTGTGCAGTGCGCCAATGATGCGCTGATAGACAGAGTTCATGGTGTCAGTCAGTGGGGAATTTGCCTCAGTATACTCCGGCCAGGAGAGGGGAAATGAGAGCTAACACAGATTTAACCCACCGAAGTGCTCGGATATAGGCGCTGCATTTCAAAGCCCTGCATAGGCGTGCATGTTTTTCCGCTTTGCGGGGGCAGCCACTCGGACACCTAACGAAAAATGGCTCAATCTTTCGATTGAGCCTTCGTTCTTATATGGCGGTTAGGGAGAGATGATCGCCTTCGGCGTTACTTCGCTCATTCTTCGCTCCGTTGCGAACTGGAGAGTGACCGCCTTCGGCGTTACTGCGTTTCGGACCAAGTCCTCCGGTAAAGTGCATCAGCGAAAGGCCGTGACTCTGAAGGTGGGGTGTGGGGCCGAACTAGGGAGAGATGATCGCCTGCGGCGTTACTTCGCTCATTCTTCGCTCCGTTGCGAACTGGAGAGCTCAAACCGAGTCCTCCACAAATCGCAGATAAAGAAAAACCCCGGTCGCAAGCGACAGGGGTTTCTCTTTATATGGCGGTTAGGGAGAGATTCGAACTCTCGATACGTTGCCGTATACACACTTTCCAGGTATGCATGGCAGCCCATCGGCCTCAGTTGCTGTATTGGCATTGGAGTTTTATGAGGGCTGAGTGGGATAGCGGCTTGGGCTGCGCACACATAGGCGTGCCTCTTTTTCCGCTTCGCGGGGCAGCCACTCGGACACCTAACCAAACGAAAAAAGGCCCAATCTTTCGATTGAGCCTTTCTTCTAATATGGCGGTTAGGGAGAGATTCGAACTCTCGATACGTTGCCGTATACACACTTTCCAGGCGTGCTCCTTCAGCCACTCGGACACCTAACCGTATTTTTGATTTGTTGTTTTACGAGCTCAAATCTGACTCTGTAGTTGGATGACTGAGAACCCCGCCTGGGGCGTGGTTATGCTGCGCTGCTGCAGCCACTTGGACACCTAACCTAAATATGGCGGTGAGGGAGAGATTCGAACTCTCGATACGTTGCCGTATACACACTTTCCAGGCGTGCTCCTTCAGCCACTCGGACACCTCACCATATTTTGGATTTGTTGTTTTACGAGCTCAAATCATGCTCAGTGGTGTGGTGGCTGAGGACCCCGCCTGGGGCGTGGTTAAGCTGCGCTGCTGCAGCCACTCGGACACCTCACCATATTGTCTGTCTTTGCTGGCCTTGGCCAACAGGACGGGGCGTACTTTACGGATCACTGGTGTATGGGTCAAGCGGCTTAAGGCCGAAATGAGTTCGGTTGCGCTGCTTTTAGCCGTATTGGTTGAAAAATGGAGATTTACTGGCAAAAGTTGCGGCAGATGCCCGGACTATGGATTCAGACCCAGCCCATATGCCATCGGTCAGAGTCTTTAAGATCTTCCGTGGACATCTCAACAGGGGCTCGGTTATTCACGCCCTGGAGTCCGACGCGGGTTACATGCCCGTGGGCGTCTGTGTAGGTGTAGGTCACCAGAAAATGGGTGTCATTGTTGATGGAGGTGGTCGCGGTCCACTTGCTCAGCGGCAGGTACTTTTCGGAAAACAGGTTCATAACTACTCCCCCTCAAGCCTCAGTGAGTACGATGGCCGTCTTTTGGCTCCTGATCCTAGTGTAGAACGCCATGCGGACCCCGCAAGGGCATTCCGCCCTGTGGAGTTAAGCCTTGTCATCCTTACGGTGATTGGTCAGGATGGGATCACTGACCAACCTCAAAGGAGTGAGAACAGTGTTGGATCTTCTACCGGATCTCTGTGATGACTATCTGTCTGAATTAACAGTCCTTCCCCCTATATTTCGCCAATTTGGCGGCCAATCCATCTTTTACGGCTCAGTGGTGACCATCCGCTGTCCGGAGGACAACTCTCTGGTTCGCCACTGGGTGTCCCAGCCCGGTGAGGGGCGGGTGCTGCTGGTGGACGGGGGTGGTTGCGACCGTCGCGCCCTGCTCGGGGACAACCTGGCCAAACTGGCCGTGGACAATGGCTGGGCGGGCATAGTGGTTTATGGCTATGTCCGCGATGCCGCCACGCTGGCCACCCTGCCTCTGGGCATTCAGGCCCTTGGGGCGATGCCGGTGAAAACCGAAAAGCGGGGCTTGGGTGAAGAGGAGGTGGTGGTTGAGATCCATGGGCGCACTATCAGGCCGGGGCAATACCTCTATGCTGATGACAATGGTGTGGTGGTGGCCGATCGGCAACTGCCGATTTCTTTGTCATAACCAACTGAGATATTTGAGTTAAAATAGAAGAACTCTCACCGCCTTTTGGTGGTCTCAATTTGAAACAGATTCAACGGATGCACAATGAAAGCGATCAAATGGTTCCTTATCGTTATTGCGACTCTGGTGTTACTGCTGGCGGTCTACATCGGCGTTTTCCTTGATCCCAATGCCTTTAAGCCTCAACTGAGTGCCAAGGTCCAGGAGGCCACCGGCCGTACCCTAAACATCGATGGTGAGATTGGCTGGAGCCTGTTCCCCAAGGTGGGCCTTGAGATTGGTGGCCTGACTCTTGGAAACCTGCCTGGCGAGTCTCTGCCTCCTCTGCTGTCGGTAGAGCAGGCCGTGGTGGGCGTGAATCTGATGCCTCTGCTTACCCGGGAGGTGGAGATAGAAGAGGTGGCACTGACCGGTGTGGATCTCAACCTGGTGACCCTCAAAGATGGCCGCACCAGCCTCGATGGCCTGGGAGGTGAGGGCAGCGCTGCCGAGGCTTCTCAAACACAGGCGCCAACTGACCAGCTGGGGCAGATGACGCCCGCGGGCTGGAAGTTGGGCAGTCTCTCTCTGACGAAGCTGAATTTCAGCAGTGATAACCGTCAGACCGGCGTCAGTCGTACCCTGGCGGTGGAGTCCCTGACCCTGAAAGAGTTTGAACCTGGCCGTGCCGCACCCTTTGAGATGGTGGTGAAGGCGGTGGATCCCCAGATGACCCTGAACACCTCAGCGTCTGCGCTGCTGACCGTCGCCAAGGACTTCTCCCGCATTCAACTGGATAAGTGGAGTCAGAGCATCTCCATTGTCGGTGACCAGATCCCCAACGGTGGCAAGCTGGATGCGAAAGTGGGTTTCGATGCCGACGTGAACCTGGTGAGTCAGCAGTTTGCCCTGACCAACCTGGACCTTATCCAGGGTGAGTTCCGGCTGAAAGGCGCGGGCAGTGTGGATTTGACCCAGAAGCGCCCTGTGCTGAACATGGAGCTGTCGGGTAATGACCTGGTGCTGGACCCCTGGATGCCTGAATCCACTCAAACCACCAGCGAGAAAAAGGAAACTGCGCCTTCTGCCCCTGCGGAGGGGGAGCCGGACCTGTCGGTTCTGCGCCAGTTTGATCTCTATGCGCGGATGGGACTGGATTCCATCAAGGCGAAACAGTGGCTGGTGACCAAACCCAGCCTGGATCTCAGCCTGGTGGACGGCCTGTTTACCCTGAAGCAGATGAAAGCCACCGCCTTTGAGGGCACCCTGGTCGCCAAGGCCACACTGGACAGCCGTGTTGAGCCCGTTGCCTATGACTTTGATGCCAATCTGGATGGTCTCTCCATCCAGCCCCTGCTGGAGACCGCGGTCAATCAAGGGGTGCTGGCAGGTCGTGGACAGCTTTATGTAAAGGGAAAAGGCGCCAGCCTGGCACCGGATGCGGTGCTGAAGAACCTGGTCGCCAATGGTCGCCTGGCTCTGGATGATGGCGCCCTTTACGGCATCAACGTTGCCCAGAAGATTCGTGAAGTGGAAGCCAAGCTCTCTGGCGAGAGTATTGATCAGGCAGCTGAAGTGCAAAAGACCGACTTCTCCAGCTTTGTCACTGAGTTCGCCATGAACAAAGGCGTGGTCACCACCCCGGCACTGAATCTGGCGTCGCCTCTGCTGCGCGTGCAAGGCCAGGGGCAGGCCAACCTGGTTGAGCAGGAGATGGATTACGCCATGGAGGTTTCCATTGTGGGCTCTCTAGAAGGCCAGGGCGGCGAGTCTCTGGATAAGCTCAAAGGGCTGACCATTCCTCTGGCTATCGGTGGCAGCTTCACTGAGCCGAGCTTCAACGTCGATATGGATCAGTTGCTGAAGAACAAGCTGGATCAGGAAGAGGACAAACTGAAGAAGAAATTGGAAGACAAGCTTAAGGATAAGCTGTTCAAAGGCTTTGGAGGCTAACTATGTTACGAGTCGCTACCCTATGTGCGGCCATCGCCCTGGTGGGCTGCAATCAGCAGGAAGAGCCGGCGCAGACTCAGGAGCAGGCGCCTGCGCCCAAACCGGTCAAGGTAGAGGCCCAGCCTCTCAAGGAGCAGGAGTCTGTCATGAAGCAACTGGACCCAGGGGTGCGGGTGATTCAGCCCGCTCTCTCCCTGATGCTGTCCGACAGCCAGTGGTCGCGGGATACCCCACTGGACGTGGCCGCCAAGGTCGAGAACACTACTGGCCATACTATGGAGTTGACCCTGCTGTCGGGCATGACCGCGGACTTGATTCTGTCCCAGGGCAAGCAACCGGTGTGGCAGTTTAGCCATGAGCGCATGTTCACCCAGGCTCTGCGACCCTGGCCCCTGGAAGCGGGGGCGGAAAAGGCACTGACCTTCACCATCAGCAGTGAGGTCCTGTCGGCCCTGGAGCCTGGCGAGTACAACCTTCAGGTGGAGCTCAACACCATAGACAAACCCCGCAGTGCCAGGGTGGAGATCACCCTGAAATAGTCTCTGAGCGCCCCGGTTTTTACCGGGGCGTTTTCTTTTCCTCTCCCGCTCACGATTCGCAGCTATCTAATTTGCTTGAACTATAGTTAAGGTTCAGCTGTGTTTTGGGGGGCGTTGCGATGATCATTGTTGAGGGGTTGGCCAAGCGTTTCGCAATACCCAAGTCTGGGGAGATGACCCAGTGTAAGCGCCTGGATCCCAGGCTTCAGGATGGCTTCTTCAACTCGGTACAATCGGTCAGTTTTCGCGCCCGCCCTGGCGAGGTGCTGGGGTTGCTGGGCCCCAACGGTGCAGGAAAGACCACGGTACTGAGAATGCTCTCTGGGGTGCTGACCCCGGATAGGGGCAGCATAGAGATCAACGGCCATCAGTGGCACAAGCAGCCTGAGCGGATGAGGCGCCAGATTGGGTTTTTGTCTGCCTCTACCTCCCTCTATGAACGCCTCAGTGTCGAGGAAAATCTTGTTTACTTCGGCCAACTCTATGGCCTCTCTCCCGCACAGATCGCCAACCGGATCGATACCTTGTCCAGCCAACTGGAGCTGGCGCCATTTCTGCAACGCAAGGTGGTGGAGTTGTCGCTGGGGATGAAGCAGAGGGCGGGCATCGCCAGGGCGGTCATTCACCAACCCGAAGTCATAGTTCTCGATGAACCTACGACCGGACTGGATATCATGTCCGCCCAAGCGGTGCTTGACTTTATTCATAGTCAAAAACAACAGAATAGGCCAGTTATTTTTTCGACTCACCGACTCGAGGAGGTGAGTCTGCTGTGCGATCGCATTGCCGTGGTGATGCAGGGATTATGTGTATTTGAAGGCTCTCTTATCGAATTCGCCGGCAGTCGCGACCCCAATGCACTGCGCGAGGCCTTTGTCGGATGCCAGCAGAGGCTGAGTCAGCCCCCTCAGGGGCAAACCCGGGGAGTGGCCTGATGGTAGGAAAAGTGTGGCTCAAGGAGCTGAAGGAGGTGCTGCGGGATCGAAAAACCATGACCTTCGTGGTGCTGTTCCCCACCGTGGTGTTGCCAGCACTCATCCTGGTGGTCGGAGTGCTGGGTTACCAGATGCTGATGAGCAAGCAGCAGGAGGCGATCCACTTTGCCGTTGTGGGGGAGTCTCCCTGGCGTGAACAGGTGGTCGACGCGCTAAAGGAGGTGCCCCACCTGGAATTGGCGCAGTCTGACAGCGCCACGCCTCTGCCTGAGCAGATCAACAGCGGCAAGCTGCAGCTGGTGGTGTCACTGCTGCCGGGGTTTGATCCGGTGATCTCCAGCCAGAACCGCTGGCAGCTTCTCTACGACCAGACACAGAATCACGGCCAGTTTCGTCCCGTTGAGCAGCGGCTCGAGGCTCTGAGCACCCAATGGCTCGGGCGGTTTATGGCCTACCACGGGGTGTCGGAAGAGGTGCAGGGCAGGCTGCATACGCCACTGGCCCTGGAGCACGTGGGGACCGCTCAGGCCAGGCAGGATATCGGTGAAAGGGTAGGCAGTGTCCTACCCTACATTCTGCTGTTCCTGTGCATGATGGGGGCGATGCTGCCGGCCCTGGACATTGGGGCCGGAGAGAAGGAGCGGGGAACCCTGGAGACACTGCTGATGGTGCCCCAGCCTCGCACTACCCTGGTTCTGGGGAAGTTTCTGGTAATTGTCACCACCTCAATGACCCTGACCCTGCTTACCATCGTCAGTGCCCTGGTGTGGCTGGCCGCGGTCGGTACCCTGCTGGACCTTGGCGTGTTTGTCACCCTGGCGAAGATGGTGAACCCCGTTGACCTGCTGCTGCTTCTGGCCCTGCTGCTGCCCATCTCCGGGGTGTTCTCGGCGATCCTGCTGGCGGTCTCCATCTTTGCCACCAGTTTCAAGGAGGGGCAGAACTACATGGGCGGGTTGCAGGTGGCGGTGCTGGTTCCGGCGATGGTGGCCACCATGCCCGGAGCGGAGCTGACCTCCTCCAATGCCTGGTACCCCATCTTCAACATCTCCCTGGCCATCAAGGATCTGCTGAAGGGCACCTTTGCCTATCATGATCTGGCTGCGGTGTTTGCCTCCAACCTGATTCTCTCGACCCTGCTGCTCTGGTGCTGTGTTCAGTGGTTCAGCCGCGAATCCGTGCTGTTTCGCTAGGGGGGGAAATCAAGGCGATCAAAAAAGGGCCGCACTGACGCGGCCCTTTTGCACTCTTGGCTGCTTTGTTAGCTGCTGATCTTGGTGACATCCACATACAGGGTCATCTTCTGGCCCGGCTGCAGGTACTTCTTGGCATCCAACTGGTTCCAGCGCACCAGATCGGTCACGGTTACGTTGAACTTCTTGGCGATTCGGGCCAGGGAGTCGCCACTGCGAACCTTGTAGCTGATCTGACGCATCACCGAGGTCTTGTCTTCGTTCTTGCTGATGCGGTTAACCCAGATCACCAGTTTCTGGCCAGGACGAATGGTGTCCTTGGGGGCAAGGGAGTTCCAGGAAGCCAGCTGAGACACCTTGACCTTGTTGGCCCGGGCAATGGTCCAGAGAGAGTCCCCGGATTTGACCGTATGCTCAATCTTGTAGTTGGCTCGCTTCTTGGATTGCTTTCTGGCCAGGCGCTGCTCGGCACTGAAGGGGTAGAGCTCGGGATCCTTGGCGGCCACCGGGATCAGCAGGTGCTGGCCGGCGCGGATCATATTGCCGTCGATGCCATTGACCGACTGAATGATGCCGATGCGAGTGTGGTACTTCTTGGCAATCACGCCCAGGGAGTCACCGGGTTTAATCTTGTAGCGCAGCCAGTTCACCCTTTCGGTGGAGGCGGTGTCCGACAGGGCGGTGATAAAGCCGTCTGCCTTATCCAGGGGAAGCAACAGGGTGTGGGGACCGTCCGGAGCGGTCGCCCAACGGTTGTACCCAGGGTTCAGCTTGTGCAGATCGGCCACTGACATGTCGGCCATATCTGCCGCCAGTGCGAGGTCGATCTGGCTGCCGGCGTCGATCTCCTTCAGGCGAGGGGCGTTGGGCACAGGCTTAAGGTCGAGGCCGTACTCTTCAGCGTTTCGAATGACGTCGGCGACAGCCAGAAGCTGAGGCACGTAGCGCTCCGTCTCGCTGGGCAGATCCAGAGACCAGAAGTCGGTGGGCTTGCCCTTGGCCTTGTTACGCTTGATGGCCCGGAACACTCGCCCTTCGCCGGTGTTGTAGGCGGCCAGGGCGTAAAGCCAGTTGTGATCCAGCTTGTTGTAGAGGTACTCCATCATATCCATGGCGGCCCGGGTGGAGGCGGCCACGTCCCGGCGGCCGTCATACCACCAGTTCTGCTGAAGTCCGAAATGCTTGCCCATGGGGCTGGTGAACTGCCACAAGCCTGCGGCAGCGCCGTGGCTGTAGGCGAAGGCATCAAAGGAGCTCTCCACCACCGGCAGCAGGGCCAGTTCGATGGGCAGGCCCCGCTTCTCCACCTCTTCAACGATCAGGTAGAGGTAGGGGTCGGCACGTTCGGAGATGATCTCAATGTGGCGGGGGTTGGCTTTGTACCACTTGCGAAACTTATTGACGCGCTGGTTATCCGGCACCTCCAGAGTCATCTGGCGCGCGATCCGCTCCCACACATCTTTGGCGGGGGCGGGGACCACTTCCTGAGCTTCCTGCTCGTCGTTGTCGTTGCCCTGGTCGACAGGCTCTGCGGTCAGGGGCGCTTCGGCGTTGGTTACTGGGTTGTCCTGCTCTGGCTCACCGCCGCCGAGGGATTGGCATCCCGCCAGCAGCAAAGCCAGGGACAAAGCAGAAAGGCTCTTTTTCATCAATTATTTACCATTATCGGCCTGGATTGCGGCGCAAGAATCAGCTTACGCCAGGCAATAGTGGTTCGGGATTGTACCCTCTTTATCAGAATTTGTCTTTCCAGGCTCTCAGCTGTGCAAAGCAGGCCACACTGTCGGCGCAGGGTTGACCACTGTGCTGTTCGGCTGCCGCCTGAACCTGAGGCAGGTGGCTGCGAAGGAAGGGATTGATGGTCAGTTCATTGGCCATACTGGTGGGCAGCGTGGGGATCTTGTCCTGACGCAGCTTGCTACAGCGGTGTTGATAGGCCTGCAGCTGCTGGTTATCCGGCTCTACCGCCAGGGCAAAGGCCAGGTTGGCCAGGGTGTACTCGTGGGCGGGGTAGAGCAGGGTGGAGGCGCCCAGGTGTCGCAACTTATGCAGGGATTCGTACATCTGCTCGGCGCTGCCCTCGAACAGACGGCCGCAACCGCCACTGAACAGGGTATCGCCACAGAACAGATGGTGTCCCACCTGATAGGCACAATGGTCCAGGGTGTGGCCCGGGCAAAGTGTCACCTTGGCGATCTGATCCAGTCCCTCCAGCAGAATCTGGCTACCCTCGTTGGCAACCTGAGTACCACCTTCAAAAGGTGAGCCTGCTGGAACCACCACTTCGACCTCTGGCCAGTGACCCTGCAAGGTAGCAACGCCACCCACATGATCGTGATGGTGGTGGGTAATCAGTATGCCGTTGAGCTCCAGGCCCTGCTCCAACAGATAGGCCGCCGCCGCATCACCGTCGCCAGGATCCACCACCCAGGCGTGGTCGCCTATGTGCAGGCACCAGATGTAGTTATCGTCGAACGCGGGGATGGGGGTAATGCTCAGCATGGCGGAACTTCCACAGGGAGTGAGCCACCAGTGTAAGAGGGAACGGGGTGGCGGGGAAGCAAAACTTGATGCAGTCGGCCTGCGGGAGTGATGCCGGGCCTAAGGTACTGGCGCTCAATGCCTATTGTCAGTTATCTTTACTGCGTAATGTACCTGGAAAATGGTGATTAATGCGTCCAGCCTACAGCTTCGATTCCATCGCACCTCCGGCCAATTGGTCCGAGCTTCCCTGGGGCGAATGGCTTCAGCAGCAGGTGTCTGCCGGGTTGGATAACTGGTGGCCCAGGTTGTTTGGTTATCACCTGATCAAACTGGGCCCACTCTCCACAGACCTCAACTCCCGTCTCTGTTCTATCCGTCACCAGGTCGCCATTCACGCCGACGGCGGCGACGCCTGGGGGGAGGTCGATGACCTGCCTCTGCGCTGTCGCAGTGTCGATGCCTGCGTCATGCCCATGGTTCTGGATTTTCATCAGGATCCTCACGGAGTGATTCGTGAGGCTGACAGGGTTCTGGTGGAGGGGGGGCACCTGGTGATCATCGGGTTTAATCCATTGAGCCCTGCCGGCTTGGGGATGCTCTCTCCCAGCTTGCGCAAGCGCTATCCCTGGAAGGGGAGAATGTTCACTCCCAGCCGGGTCAGAGACTGGCTGGGCGTGTTGGGGTATCAATTGGTGGCTCAGGAACCTCTGGCGTTCAGCTCTTTGTTGTGGTCACCGGATCGCTTCGTCTGGCCGCAACAATGGATGGCCCAGCAAACCCCCTCATTGGCGTCGGTCTATATGTTGGTGGCCAGAAAGGTGGCGGTGCCCATGACCCCGATCCGGCCCAGGTGGCGACCGAGGAAGCGGTTGATCACCTCACCGGCGGCCGTCGGTCGTACCGTCGCCGAAAGGCGGCGTCGTTAGGCGGTGAGTCTGATGAACTGAGAAAGGGCCCCCTGGCCCTTTCTGTCGTTTTACGGCTGGTAGCCGGTATCCTCTTTCAGATCACTGCCAGAGGCGGCCTCTCTGGCCAGATCATCCACCCTTTCGTTTTCAGGCTGGCCGGAGTGTCCTTTGACCCAGTGCCACTCGATCTGGTGTTTTTGGGTCACTTCGTCGAGTCGTTTCCATAGGTCCACGTTTTTGACCGGTTGTTTGCTGGCGGTTTTCCACCCCTTGCGTTTCCAGCCGTGAATCCATTGAGTGATGCCCTGGCGCAGATATTGGCTGTCCGTATGCAGGTCCACCACACAGGGTTCCTTCAGGCTCTCCAGCCCGATGATGGCGGCCAGCATCTCCATGCGGTTGTTGGTGGTGAGGCGATAGCCTTCACTCATCTCCCGGGTGTGCTGGAGATAGCGAAGCAGCACACCATAGCCTCCGGGACCTGGGTTGCCCAGGCAGGAGCCATCGGTGTAAAGGGTGACAGATTTTAGTTGAGTCATTTAAATTGGTACCATAGCCGGAGCCTAAGCGGTGCAGTATACCGCAACTTGTTGCAAATCAGGATTATGACAGACATCAATACCCCAGTACGCCAGATCGTATTCGATACGGAAACCACAGGTATGAACCAGGACGGAGGCCCGCATTACGAGGGGCACCGCCTGATTGAGATCGGCTGTGTGGAGATGGTCAACCGAAAGTTGACCGGCCGTACCTTTCACGTCTACATCAAGCCGGATCGTCCGGTGGATGAGGAGGCGATTCAGGTACACGGCATCACCGATGAGTTTCTGGCGGACAAGCCGCTGTTTCATGAGGTGGTGGACGGCTTCATGGAGTTTGTCCGTGGTGCTGAGCTGATTGCACACAACGCCCAGTTCGATATCGGCTTTATCGACTATGAGTTCCAGATGCTGGGCCGATACGGCAAGTTGCAGGACCACTGCTCGGTGGTCGACAGTTTGCAGTTGGCCAGGGAGAAGAAGAGTAAGGGTGAAATTCAGGGGAACCTGAACCTGGATGCCCTGTGCCGCTTCTATGGCATCGACAACAGCCACCGAACCCTCCACGGAGCATTGCTTGACTCCGAGATTCTGGCGGACGTGTACCTGTTTATGACCGGTGGCCAGAAGGCCCTGGAGCTGGCTTCCGGCGCCGATGGCGAAGGCGGCGGCATCGTTCGGCTGAAAAGTGACCGCGCCCCCCTTAAAGTGATCGCCTGTTCGGCCGATGATATCAGTAGACACGAGGAGCGACTTGGATTGGTCAGCGAGCCAATCTGGCTGAGAGGGTAGAGGATGAGTCGATGGAAGGCGGTGTTTCTGCTGTTCCTGCTGCTGGCGGGGACCCGCGCCTGGGCGCTATCGCCGCAGGCGTTGAAACTGCTGGATAACCGCTTTCGGGTGGATTACGGAATTGAAGCCATCACCATGCTGGTGCAGCGCAAGGAGCACAGCTCTCCGGTCATCGTTGTGCTTCCTGATGGCAGCAAGTGGTATGCCCACCGACACCCCGACAATGTCAGTTGGAGCGAGGGCCCCGGTGGCGACATGATCCGGGTGTCCAACCCGACGCCCGGTCCCTGGCAGCTGATTGGCCAGGTCACTGAAAACAGCAAAATTCTGCTGATCAGCGACATTCAACTGAAGCTGGACCCTTTGCCGAAGAAGGTGTTCCGCGGTGAGCGCATCAAGCTCAATGCCAGCATCGAAGGCGACAACAATACCCTCTCCATTCGTGATTTCCATAAGATGCTCAAGTGGAAGGTGAACCTGGTGAGCGCCAACCGCCGGGGCGATGAAAACTATGCCGCCGGGGTAAAGAAGATTGGTGGCTTCGAGGATGACGGCACCAAGCTGGATGAGCGTCCCAACGATGGCCACTTCACCTCCTCCCTGGACTTCGACCAACCTTCTGGCCTCTATGGTTTGCGACTAGAGGTGGGGAATGAGGTGTTTAACCGCACCGTCGATCAGGATCTGGAGATCATCCCCCAGCCGTTCAGGCTATCGGTACCGCAGAAGCCGGGAACCGATCCCGGTGAGTATCGGGTGCAGGTCAATGTGGATCAGCAGGATCTGATGCCGGGTGAGCTGCATCTGGTTATTCAGGTTCGTGCGCCATCGGGCATGATGGGAGAGTTGACCGTTACGCCTCAGGAGGAGGTACAAAGCTATTCTCTGCCCATGGTGATGGAGATGGGCAGTTACCTGATTAAAGGCACCGCAGTAGGCACCACGGCGTCAGGGGAGGAGTTTTTCCTTAACCTCCCGGAGCTTAACTTTTATGTGTCTCCACCGCCTCCCCCAAGCCTCAGCCCAGCTGAGCGGGCTGCCCTGGTCCAGGAACAGATGCAGGAGAAGGAAGATGCGGCACGATTTAGGGTGATCAGCATAGTGGTTGGCGCCAACGCCGTGCTGCTGCTGTTTGGTCTGGGCGTGTTGCTGTTCTGGCGCAAACGCATGCGGTTGATGGAACAGCTTGAGGCGGCGCCTCTGGTGGTGGAGCCAGAGATTGAAACGGATAAGATCGACCTGACGACAGACAGCAACAGTTAACAGAAAAGCCGGGTATTCCCCGGCTTTTTTGTGGATGTGATGCTCATCATCTCTGGCTAGCTTTATGTGGTGGGGCTGAGTCCACTGGTGCGGGCCAGCTTGTCCTGAAGCGCTTGTGCCAGAGGCGGCCAGGTCAGAATGCCCACAGGTGCGTTGTTGCTGTCGGTGACCATCAGGAAGTGTTCTTCCGAGGACTGCAGCCGAGAGGAGGCGCTCTCCAGGGAGGCGCAGCGCTCGATCTTTGGAACCTCATGTTTCATCACCTGATGCAGTTTGCGGTGCTGAAGCTCCCTGTCCAGGGTGCGTTCCGCGGCAGTATCCAGCAGAGGGCTGTGCCAGAAGGTGAGCATGGCGCTGGTGATGTAGCCTCGCACCGTATGACCATCCTCATCCACCACCAGGGCGACACTGAGGTCGGCCCGGTTCATCTGCTTCTCTGCCTTTGCCAGGGTGGTGTCGAGGTCCAGTTTCAGTATTGGTCCCAGAGCGATGGCGTCGATGCACTCTACAGAATGGGTTCGCTCTTCACAGAGAAGCTCCAGACAGATGTCCACCGCTTCTCTGTTGAACTGGGCTCCCCGTCCCTCCAGTAGCACCTCTCTGAGTTTTTCGAACCCCAGGGCCGGCCGATAGGGCCGGTGGGAGAGGATGGAGTCTGATACGTCGGCTACCGCCAGAATTTGGGACTCGATGAGTATCTGCGGTTCCTTCAGGCCATAGGGATAGCCTGACCCGTCGAGCCGTTCATGGTGTTGCAGAATCATATCCCGAATGGGCCAGGGGAACTCCACGTCCTTGATGATGGCCGCGCCCCGCTCGGAGTGAGTCTTGATGAGATCAAACTCCTCTTCGTTCAGATGAGAGGGTTTGGTCAGCAGTTGTGTGGGAATCGCAAGTTTGCCGATGTCGTGGATCAGGCCACCGAGTTTCAATCCTTCCAGTTGGTGATGGCTCAGCCCCATGCGGCGGCCGATGCGGTGGGCCAGTTTGGCCACTGAGCGCTGATGGCCCGCGGTATAGGGGTCGTTCACTTCCAGGGCGTCGGCAATGGCGCCGACCAACTGCACCAGAGAGTGATTGAGCTGTTGCTTCTGCTGCCGAATAACGCGGGATTGCTCGGCGACCACCTTGAGGGTTTTGGGCAGTTGAATGGCGTGCCAAATGATGGCGCCGTACACCATCAGGCTTTTGGCATCCACTTCGGTGTAGGGTTTGTCCCGGTTGAACACCCCCACCACCCCGACGATGGCGCCCCTGTAGATGACCGGAACACTCAGGTGATTGCTGACACTCTGGTCTGCCAGAAAGGGCAGGGGCTCGTCGTCCACATCGTTGCAGATGTAGGCTGCAGAGTCATCGATGCACAGGGCCAGGGCGGGGCAGAGGTCGATGGAGAAGCGTTCAGAGTCGATGTCCCGGGTCTGGTGCCGTGTAGTCAGTTGCAGCTCCCGTTTGCCTGGGTTGTAGTGCATCAGGTAGCCATCGTGAGACTGTGAGATGTGCACCGCCCGGCTGACCAGCTGGTTGAGGGTTTCCTCAGGGGCGCTTTTTATCACCGTCTCCAGGTGGCCTATCCACTGGTCGCTGGAGTAGAGTGCGTGGTTGTAGTTGGGGTGCAGCTCCATCAGCCAGCGGTTGTCCAGGTCAAACTCCATCAGCGACAGGCAGACGGGCAATTGGTCATTGCCTGTGGGGGCGGCAATGCAGTGCACCCCTTTTCCCTCGAGGGAGACACACTGGAACTGGATGCGCCGCTGCAAAAAGCCCAGGCTCATCTGTTGATCGGCACTTAAAGCGGGCAGCAGTTGGCACAGTGGCACAGGGAGGTCGCTTTCGGGACACAGGTTGGCAAGGAGTTCTTGGCTGGCCTGGTGCACATTGAGTTCGGCATCAAGCAGCGCCCATTGAAGGCCGCTGATCCCTAAGACATCGATGTTGATTGGCGCAGTGATTGTGCTGGTCATCGCAGTTGACTCCAGTTCCTTGCCGAATCGGCTTCCGCATCGTTTTAATCGTGGTTTGCCTAGTTCCAACTTAGCGGTATTTCTTGAAAGTTCCAATAGCTAAGTCCATGAATGGCCGATAAAACTGCCTAAGAAATGTCTTTGGGGGAGGTTGAATACACAAGGGGGCAAAAAAGGACCGGTCGCGGCGAGAGGTAGCGCAGGTTGGGACCCGCGACCGTCCAAAATAAAAGAGGCTGAGCTGCAGTGAGAGGTAGTGACTGTCGAGGACTGCAGCCCGCCAAAAATGGATTAAGAGGCCATGGCCCTTTCGGCATCGATGTAGTTGAGGGCACTGATTATCCCGTGATGCCAGTCGACCGCCAGTTTCAGCTTGCGACTTTCGGTGTTCATCACGTAGCGCTCGAAATCTTTGCCCAACTCTCTGCGCAAGGATTTGGAGTGATGAATGCTACGCAGGGCCAGCACTTCATGGAGAGGAATTTTCCAGAACACCAGTTTACCGTCCGGCTCTTGAGTAACGGCCGTAGAGTCGTAAACCCAACCAACTTGGTGTACCAGATCGATCAGTTTTACTTTTTGGTCCATTATTGACTCCCTTATATTTCTTTTCGTCAATCTGTGAACATAAAATTAATGACGCTAATTATGCCTGCGTGCTCCCCGCACTAAATATTCATTATGAATATCGGCTGGTATTAATTAGCGCCTTATTAGGACGGTAAGAGTAATTTAATACTTCACCGCCCAAGCCATGTCGATTAAGGCATTCAGCTGAAGCTGCGCCGCTCCCAGGTTCTGGGGCTGCGGGGCCAGCGCCGGTCTCGGTTCTGTTCCCATGCGATAACTATCGGGTTTCGACTACCGCGCTCCTTTCGATAAAGTCCGGAAACAAAGACCAGTGCTGCGACCACCAGAGAGGCAAGATAAAACAATACCATTCCAGTAATACACAAACATGCGAATAACACTAGACAGCTGCCTACGAGTTCTAATACTTCCATATTAACCTCTGCTATTTGTGTGGCCTTAATCTTGAAATTTATATAAACACAGAAATCCTTTACTGACCCATAACTTAAGAAAATAAGTGTTAAGTGGATCTCCTATTGGCATTACATTGATAAGTAGATTCAACTTGCCTGATGAAGCGGGGTAGTGTGAATCACTTGCTTGGGGGGGCAGGGGGAGAAGATTAAGTAATATTGATGGAGGTGATTCTTCTTGGTCACTCTGTCCCTATGAACGATATTGTGTTTCTGTGGGATCGTTCGATCGATAAAAAACTGCAAAATCTCCATTTCGTAGCAGGATATAACTCCGAGAACCGGGCGCTCACTGGGCTAAAATAGGTGGGCTGGCGGCAAAAATCGAGAGTTTCTTCTCTCTGTTACCAAAAAGTAGCGCCAACGGAAGGTGATCCGGCTCACGCCAATGGTGTTTTGTGCAGTGAGCCAGGTGTGTTTTCTTTAGGGTTTGGACTTCCGGACTGCCATGATTATGGGGGCGCCATCGAACAGAAAGCTTATTGGCCTGCCTGGGCATTGGGCCAGAAGTGCAGGGCATAGCGAAGAGCGACATAGCCCACCATCAGACTGGCCAGCAACAGTTCCATGTCCGCCAGGGGTCTTAGCACGGCAGTCAGCTCTGAAGCGCCATTGGCCGCCTTATCCAGCACCTGGTAGAGGGCGGTGGCTGATATCACCAGGGGAAAGGTGAAAGCCGCATACCCAGGGCTGAAAGGAAGGCGAAGCAGGCGAAACATGGCCAGGTACACCAGAGTCGTCATAAGCAGCGCAAGCGGGAGCAGTGTATTGATGACGACAGTGTCTGGCTGGCGAATGACAGCCAGGTAACCGGTCAGCGCCAGACTGGCCGGAGCGGCCATGATGGCAAAGGTGGGGTAGCCTTTGGGATCCTCCCAGCGTCGGCATATCAACCGGTAGATCATCACCGGCAGCAGCAGTGCGTAGTTGGCCAGCCCTAGCCACATCAGCCCTTTCGCCAAAGGGTAGAGGGTGTCACTGGGGTAGGAGAGGGCAGCCACAATGATCCCCACCGGCGGCACAAACCAACTGGGTAGCATGGTGGAGAGTCTGGGCTCTCGCAGCCTGTGGTAGAGAAACAGGGTCATCAGAATCAGGTGCATGGATACCGCGCCACTCCACAGCAGGGTGGCTGCTGTGGGCAGATACAACCCCAGTGTCTTAGAGAGGATCATGGCGGCCATAGCGTAGGTGGGGATAACACTGCCCACCAGAGGACAGGCAATTTCCCTGCGCAAAACAGAGGGGTGCAGAAGGAACTTCACCGTCAGCATCAGCCAGAGTACTGCCGCAACGCTGGCCAGGATAATCTGAATCCACATCCCTGAGTCCAGCCTCTGCTCCAGGCAAAGGCCGAGACTGGCGATGCCCAGCGCCAACCCTGCCATGGGAGTGGGAAGGTGTTGGGACTTTCGATGTAGGAGAGTGCTCATGGGGAACCTCAGAAACGGCTTGATGCGGCTATTGTCCCTCGTTCCCTCATTTAATAATATCGAATATATCGCAATAACTGTTTAGAAGAACTATATGGTGGACCTCTCTCTGAAGCAGCTCAGGTTGTTCTGCTCCGTCGCGCACACAGGCAATCTCGGCATCAGCGCTGAGCAGCTGTTTCTGACCCGGGGAGCGGTTAGCCAGGGAATCAAGGCCCTGGAGTCCCAATTGGGCGTGTCTCTGTTTGAGAGACAGGCTCAGAGGCTGCACCTCAATGCCCGAGGCCATCTGCTGTTGCCACTGGCTCGGCAGATGCTCAATCGTCAGGACAATATTCTGGCCCTGTTTGAACCCGGAGGATGTCAGGCGCCCCTGCGTCTGGGTGCCAGCCTGACCATAGGCAATTATCTGTTGCCGGCACTCCTTGGCGGTGAGCTCGGCAGCATCCCTCTCAGTGGTGAAGTTCGCCTGGCCAACAGTGCAGAGATTCAGAAGGCGTTGATGGCCTATCAACTGGATCTTGGATTGATTGAAAGCGAGACTCTGGAGTTGGGACTGGAGAGAAGCCATTGGCGGGATGATGAGATGGTGTTGATTGCGCCTCCGGGTCATCCTCTGTCAGGAAAGGTGGCGAACTGGGGGCGGCTCTCTGAAGAGACCTGGGTACTCAGGGAGAGCCTGTCTGGCAGTCGTGAGCAGTTTGAGCGGCACCTGAGACCAAGGCTCAAGCCTGCCATCAAGATAATGGAGCTGGGCAGCCTGGAGGCGGTGGTGCGATCGGTGCAAGCGGGGCTGGGGTGTGCCCTGGTGTCTCGCCTGGCTTGTGATGAGGCACTTGATCGGAAAGTGGTCTCTCAGGTTGAGTTGCCCGAGCCCATCTATCGTCGTCTCTACCTTGTCTGGGGCGAGGGCAACCGAGCCCTGCCTCAGGTGGCGTCGGCGGTGAAGCTACTGTCGCCTCGTTGACCCGCCGGTGGGACAACAGGAAGGAAGGGGGGCTCGTCCCCAATCAGCTCATCCAGCAGATGAATGGGAGGCATCACCACCTCAGGGCCACCGGGGTAGTCAGGGTGCCCCCCTGGCGGCAGCGGTGGCGGATGAGGACCATTGGCCAAATCCGGTGGGAAGGGCAGTATGATCTCCACCGGATTGCCCTCCCGATCATAGAGAGGATGCCTTGGGCGGCCATCGGGGCCAAACTCTGGAATGGCAGGGCGGCCGTTGGCATCAAACAGGGCAACGGTGGTTTCCGGATCCAGGTAGCTGACCACCAGATTGCCTTCCCAACTGATGGGGTCAACCAGCAGCCCCGGATTGGCCTGGCGGAACGCATTGACGAAGGCTTCGGCCTGAGCTGCAGTCTCGTAGCTGCCGCGGAATATGCATCCAGCCTGCCGGCAGAAATGGTAGATGGGATCAACCCCCTGACCCGGCTCCATTCCCCAGTTTTCACTCCAGGGACCCATCATCCTGTCGGCCATGAACATGGCCAGCTGGCCATCCACGAACTTTTCCGGGTGCTCATAGATGAACCGTGCTTCCGCCAGGCTGTACACGGAGAAGATCAGCTCGCCATTCACCATTTGCGGAATCAGCAGCTTATCGCCCACCACCAGGCTGGCCTTGCCCGGTTCAAGCATCGCCATTAGCTCATCGTAATCGGGCGACCCGGGCTGAATCAGTCTGGCGTAACTTGGGGTATTGGGGGCACTGACCTCGGCGGGCAACGCACTGCTGGTTGAGGCGCGAAACAGTCCGAAATGAGGGTGACCCGGGGCGGTGTCAGAGTTGACGCCATCGGGCTTTTCCCCCTGGGAAGCGGCGGTCACCGCCACCAGGTCGGCCTCCTGGCCGGTTGGGGCCTTGCTAAAATCAGCGAGAGTCAAAACCGCTTGCCCCTGCTCCGTCTGGGCGCTGGGATCTGGGGCGGAGTGCAGGTTCAGCAACCTCATCAGGCGATCAGACGGCATGGCGCTGCCCTGGTGAAAACACCAGAAACCGGCCACCACTGCCATCAATGCCCAGATAGGTTTCGCTTTCATTCGCTGCCCTGACTCATAACCTTTGGCCATTCTATCAGAAAAAACTCTTAGGTTACCCGGTGAGTCGGAGAATCGCGTGTAGACGTTTAGCCGTCCAAATGCTAACGTCGACCACAGTGTATTTTATGGCCTGTTGAGGGAGAGTGGTATGAGAGTTGGAATAGTGGGTTGGCGAGGCATGGTGGGCTCGGTGTTGGTGGAGCGTATGCATCAGCAGCAGGATTTCGACTCCATTAAAGCCACCTTCTTCACAACTTCCCAGGCGGGTCAACCTGCGCCGAAAGGTGCCAGTGAGCCGACTCTGGCGGATGCGTTCGACCTGGCCCGACTGGAGCAGATGGAGGCGATCATCTCCTGCCAGGGTTCTGACTACACCAAGGAGGTCTATCCCAGGTTGCGCCAGTCTGGCTGGCAAGGCTACTGGATTGACGCCGCTTCCAACCTGAGAATGGACGACGAGGCCACCATAGTGCTGGACCCGGTGAATCGGGATGTGATTGATCGGGCGCTGGATGAGGGCAAGAACACCTTCGTTGGCGGCAACTGCACCGTCTCTTTGATGCTGATGGCCATTGGCGGCTTGCTGGAAGCGGATCTGGTGGAGTGGATAAGCCCCATGACCTATCAGGCGGCCTCCGGTGGTGGCGCCCGTCACATGAAGGAGCTGTTGGCACAGATGGGGGAGCTGCATAAGGAGGTGGCTGACCAGCTGTCTAACCCCGCGTCGGCCATTCTGGAGATCGAGCGGGCGGTGACCGCCAAGATGAACTCGGGCTCCCTGGATGCCTCTCAGTTCGGTGTGCCTCTGGCTGGTAGCCTGATCCCCTGGATCGATTCGCCGCTGGAATCCGGTCAGAGCCGCGAGGAGTGGAAAGCCCAGGTGGAGGCCAACAAGATCCTCGGCAGTGAACAGCAGCCCATTGCCATCGATGGACTTTGCGTCCGGGTGGGGGCGCTGCGCTGCCACAGCCAGGCGCTGACCATCAAGCTCAAGCGTGATCTTCCTCTGGAGGAGATTGAGCGGCTGATAGCCCAGCACAATGACTGGGTGCAACTGGTGCCCAACACGCCGGAGGCCAGCCGTGAGCAGCTGACGCCAACTGCGGTCACCGGAACCTTGTCGGTGCCTGTGGGCAGACTGCGCAAGCTGGCCATGGGCCCGGAATACCTGTCTGCCTTCACCGTCGGGGATCAGCTGCTTTGGGGAGCGGCGGAGCCATTGCGACGCATGTTAACCATCCTGGTGGCCAGACAGGCCTGATCCAGCGCATATTTTCCCGGATTACTGTCGCGGTGAGCCGGTAGGCCGGGCTATACTGCCCGGCAAAGATTATGGGGCCGACCTTCAATCCTGGGTGGGCCCTTTTGCTGGAGTAGAGTATCGATGCTGACCAAGATTCTGGTCACCCTGCTGGTGATTACCGTGGTGCTTATGGGGACCAAGAGGCGCGCCCCCGAGCGTAAGCGGGATGCCGAACTCCCCTCCATGGCATCCAGCTGGCTGCGTTTTCTGGCGCCTGCCATCGCCGGAGTGGTAATGCTGGTGGCGGCGGCTTTCTCCGGTTGGCAGTGGTATCAGGGACAGCAGATTTTGCAGATACGCATTATCGATGCAGAACACCAGAGTGAAACCCTCTACGAAGTGTATCGAAAGGATCTGGACGGAAGACACTTTACCACTCGCGATGGCCTCTATGTGGAGTTGGGCAGTACCGAGCGCATGGAAATTTCTCCAATAGAATAATGACTAAGATTTAAACTTACGGGGCAACGGTTTTCGTTGCCCCGTTTTATTTTGGCAACAAGTCTGTATTATCTTCGCCAAAGAACAAAAACGATCTCCAAGGAGAGCTCCCAATGATCACCGCCTACATTCTACGTAACGATGTGTGGGAAACCCGGGAACTTGGTGTCGAGGATGGCATCCCTGACCACACCCTGTGGATCGATCTGTTTCGCCCCGACGACGATGAGCGTCAGTGGTTGTCGCGTTACCTGTATGAAGAGGCCCCGGACGAAGAGGACATCAACGAGATTGAGGCCTCTGCGCGTTTCTATCTGGATAACGACGGACTGCACATCAACTCCCTGTTTCCGCAGCGGGTGGGCCATGAGGTCCGAGCCATCAACGTTTTCTTCCTGGTTCAGCCCAGCCGCCTGTTTACCATTCGTGAAGAGGATGTGGGCCTGATTCGTCTGATGCGCAACTACCTGCGTCTGGGCAGGGTGGAGGCGGACCGCCCAGAAGCCCTGCTGGTGGAGCTGTTCAACTTGAAGGTGGATTACCTGTCGGATCAGCTGGAGGATGTCTACACCGTACTGGATGAGTTGTCCGAAGAGGTGTTTGATAACGACAAGCTGGACGAGGTGTTCAAGCAGATCACCCTGCAGGAGGATGGAAACGGTAAGATTCGTCTGGCTCTGCTGGATACCCAGCGGGGTCTGCGCTTCATGCAGCGTTATTATCGTCGCCACCTGCAAGAGGAGGAGATTAAGGACGTCAAAGAGATGCTGTCCGACATCGAATCCCTGCTGCCCCACACCCAGTTCCTGTTCGACAAGATCAACTTCCTATTGGATGCGGCCATGGGCTTCACCAGTTTGCAGCAGAACAAGATCATCAAGATCTTCTCGGTTGCCGCCGTGGTGTTCCTGCCACCGACCTTGATCGCCTCCATCTATGGAATGAACTTTATCTCTATGCCTGAGCTGCGCTGGGAGATTGGTTACCCCCTGGCCCTGGGACTGATGCTGTCCAGTGCCGTAGGCACCTACTGGTTCTTTAAGCGCAAGGGCTGGCTGTAGTTGCGGGGCTGGGCTACAATGCCGCCCAAATTTTTCAGATGGAGCGCATCATGGCCAGAGCCTCGGCACGACATATCCTGGTAAAGACAGAACAGGAAGCCCTGAAACTGAAGCAGATGATCGCCAAAGGCGCGGACTTCGGCCAACTGGCGAAGAAGCACTCCCTGTGCCCCTCCAAGCGTCGCCAGGGAGACCTGGGTGAGTTTGCCCCGGGCCAGATGGTGAAGGCGTTCGATAACGTCGTCTTCAAGAAGCCGGTGCTGGAAGTGCATGGCCCGGTTAAGACCAAGTTTGGCTATCACCTGATTCAGACCCTCTACCGCAGCTGATCCTGAGCTTGTGGAGAAAGCCCGCCATCTGGCGGGCTTTGTGGTTTTTGCGGTAAATTCCTGTGCGAATAAAGATCAGAAGTGTGATCCTGAACCTGGATCTCAGCGTACACTTGTACGCATAATGCTGGCCTCATCAAGGCGGTAGCTAGGGGATAGCAAGATGAAACTAAGTTGTGGTCAATGTGGCCAGAGAGTACAACTGTCTGACATTGTGTGCGGCGAATGTGGTGCCGGTCAGCATATGGAAGCCTTCAGTGGGGTGGATCCCCTGGTGATGCCCAAGAGTCGTCGCCTGACCGCCTGGCTCAGTTTGTTGTTGGGCGGCCTGGGTGCCCACAAGTTCTACCTGGGACAGCACATCAAGGGCACCCTCTATCTGGCGTTCTGCTGGACCCTGGTGCCCACCGCTCTGAGCGTAATGGAAGCGGTGCGCACCTTCAGGATGAATACCCAGCAGTTCCAGTTCCGCTTGCGTCAGGCCGCCGGCTGACGCGCCTCGTCCCTGGGGCAGAGCTCAATGGTGCCGCTGCCGGGCAACTGCTCCACCAGAGCCCAACCCATCAGGGTTGAGGGCGTGTGGTAGCCGCTGGCATCTGCTTGTGCGAGCAGGTGCTCGGTGACCGCGAGGGCTCCGCTGACGGTGACGTCATAGCCGTTGGCGGTGTGCACCCGCCCCTCAACATACTCGCCCTTGGCGTTACGCACCTCGCCCCATACCCAGGTGGTATGGCGCTGCCTCTGGCTGTCGCTGGGGCCTTTCAGATCCCGCTCGATGCGACTCTTGATCAGTCGCTGTACCCATGACCAGCCCAGTACGCCTCTGAACAGATTCATTCGCTTCAACTGGGCGATCTTCCTCGGTGACATGGGGATATACACCTCTATATTGTCGATGCCAGTGCTGTGCCAGGCGGTGGACACGTCCCCCCAGGGGATAGCCACCGCCATCTTGGGTTCATGGCCGAAGGCGATGGTACGGGTGTAGGTTGCCAGTGGTGTCTTCACCAGTTTGCCCTTGCGGCGAACCATGCTGCCCTGGGGCAGTGCTTCCACCGACGTCTTGGCCGTCCCCGGCGAGAAGCCGGAGCGACTGTCAAACCCCAGGGCCAGGTGATTGGCGTCCGGTAGGGCGGCTTTCAGACGGGCCGCCAGACAGTCGGTGGGGATAACGTCAAACCCCACTCCGGGAATCAGCACGATTCCTGCAGTTCGCGCCCTGTCGTCCAGGGCGGCAGCGCGCTCAAACACCTCCACCTCTCCGGTGATGTCCAGATAGTGACAGCCATACCTGAGGCAAGCCTGCATCATCGGCTCGGCGGTGGCGGAGAAGGGGCCGGCACAGTGCAACACCAGGCCGACATCACCCAGGGCATCGGCGCGGATCTGCTCCAGAGAGAAACTGCGGCATTCCAGGCCGAGTTCATTGGCCAGGGGACGAATCTTTTCGGCGCTTCTGCCGGCCAGTATGGGGCTCAGTCCTCGCTTCACTGCCTCCCGGGCGATCAGCTCTCCGGTGTAGCCATTGGCTCCATATATCATCCATTTGAGGTTGGTCATCTAGGCTCCCTGCGCCTGGCGCAAAATCAGATTGAAGAAGTGTTCCGGCAACCAGCGTTTCAGCCACCAGGCCTGACGGGATTTGCGATGGGGCAGAATCAAGAACTCGTCTTTACGGGCCCGCTGTACAATGTAGTCGGCCACATCGGCGGCGCTCAGCTCAGAGCGTGCCATCAGTTTGCTCGCTACCTTGGCCATGTTGACGCCCTGGGGGTTGAGTGACTCCAGCAGAGGGCTGGGGAAGAAGGCGGGGCAGACCACATGCACCCCCACATTGCGGTTGTGCCACTCCAGCCTCAGGGTTTCACTGAGGCTGACCAGGGCTGCCTTGGACACGTTATAGGTGGCCATGGAGGGGGCGTTGGCCAGGGCGGCCATGGAGGCGATGTTGACCAGGTGACTGCCTGGAGTCATGGCGCCACTGACGGTGCGGCACAGGCGAACGGCCGCCATCAGGTTGATCTCCAGACAACGTTGCCATTCGCTGTCCGGCAGGGACTCGAACCGTCCCCCTGAGGCGATGCCGGCATTATTGAACACCCAATCGAAGCCGGGCTGGTGCTCCTCCATCAATGATTGCAAGGCATGAAAATAATCGGTGTCCGTCAGGTCGCCGGCCAGTGTCAGGTGGTGCTCACCCAACTCCTCTTTCAGAGAAGCCAGCGCATCGGCGTCCCGGTCCAGCAGCCACAGTCTGGCCCCCTGGTCCTGCCCCAGTCTGGCCAACTCTTGTCCCAATCCTCCGGTGGCTCCGGTGATTAACCACTCCTTGTTCATCAGATACCTCCTGGTAAAAACGAACGTTCGTTCGATATTGACGATAAACTAAACAGCTTGTAGGGTGAAAACAAGTCTCATCTCGGAAACTGCTTATGGATCTTTATCTGCTCCGTCACGGCCAGGCGATGTTCGGCAGCCCGGATTACGACCAACTGAGCGAACTGGGACAACGCCAGGCCCTCTGCCTGGGTGAGGAGCTGGCGGGGTGGAACCTGTCTGATGCCACCCTGGTGAGCGGCAGCCTCAAACGCCAGCGCCAGACCCTGGCAGGCTTGTGCCAGGGCGGAGGGTTTACCTCTACCGACCGGCAGGACCCGGGATTCAACGAGTTGGATATCATGGAGCTGATTCCCCTCTACTGGCCGGCAGCCTGTGAGCGATTGGGGTTGTCCCTGACCCCAAAGGAAGCCAGTCAGGATATGCGCTACTTCCTGCCTCTGATGAGTGAAGCCCTCAGGGTCTGGATCGCCGATCATGGTCAGCGTGAAGGAGAGAGCTTCAGTCAGTTCAGACATCGGGTCCTCGAGGCCATTGCCGAGCACCATCAGGGCAGCAAGCCCACCCTGGCGGTGACCAGCGGCGGTGTCATCAGCCTGGTTGCCGGGGAGGCCCTTGGCGCTCAAGCCTCTCATATGGCTGAACTTATTCACCAAGTTAATAACTGTAGTATAACCCACCTGCGCTATGCCCGTGGGCAGTGGCAGTTGCAGGCATTCAATGTAAACGGCCACTTGCGCCGACAGGATATGCTGACATGGAGGTAATATGGATTTTTCCCTCTCGCCCGGTCTGAAAACCGCTTGTAACGAAGCCTCCTCCCTGATTCGGGAGCAATTGATCCCTTTGGAGCCCCTGCTGCTCAGTCACGACTACGGCACCCTGATGGGAGAGTTGGAGGAGGTGCGCCAGAGCGTTCGGGAACTTGGACTGTGGGCGCCGCACCTGCCCACCGAGCTGGGCGGCATGGGGCTGTCGCTCCTGGAGTTCGCTCAACTGGCCGAGATTCTGGGCTACTCGCCCCTGGGGCACTTTGCCTTTGGCTGTCAGGCGCCGGATGCGGGCAATGCCGAGTTGCTGCTCCACTGCGGCACAGCCGAACAGCGCAGCCGTTATCTGGAGCCTTTGGCGAAAGGGGAGATTCGCAGTTGCTTCGCCATGACAGAGCGTCAATTGGCCGGCTCCAATCCGCTGATGATGAACAGTGAAGCGGAGTTCGATGGCGAGCGCTGGCACCTGAACGCCCACAAGTGGTTTACCACAGCCGCCGAGGGGGCCGAATTCGCCATAGTGATGGCGAAGACCCACCCGGAAGCACCGCCTCACCAGCAGGCGTCCATGTTGCTGGTGCCCATGGACGCCCCCGGTGTGAGCCGCATCCGCAACATCTCAGTCATGGGCGGAGAGGGCCAGGGGCCCTTCAGTCATGCCGAGATGCTGTTCGACGATGTGAAACTGCCAGCGGATGCCTTGCTGGGCAAGGCGGGGCAGGGGTTTGCCCTGGCTCAGGCCAGGTTGGGCCCGGGGCGGATACACCACTGCATGCGTTGGCTGGGGCTGGCTCAGCGGGCGCTGGATGAGACCATAGGCTACCTGAATCAGCGGGCGATCACCGGTCAGAAGACTCTGGGAGAGCAGCCCCTGGCTCAGGGGATGCTGGCGGAAGCCGCAGCGGCACACCGCGCCGCACGCTGGTTTGTCCTGCACACCGCCTGGCAGGTGGACAGGGAGGACTTTGCAATGGTGCGGGCAGAGATCGCCATGATCAAGTTCCACACCGCGCGCATGCTCCAGCAGGTGGTGGATTCAGCGGTCCAGCTTCACGGCGGGCTGGGCGTGACCGACGACACCATACTGGCCTTCCTCTATCGGGAGGAGCGGGCTGCTCGCATCTATGATGGCCCCGATGAGGTGCACAAACTGACCGCCGCCAAGCATCTGCTCAGGGCGCATCGATGAGTGACATCTCCTGCTCTCTGGAGCAGTTTCGGCGGCAACTGCAGTGGCAGCCTGACGGTGTGTGGCAGAGCTTTCGGGAACATTGTCTGCCCCAACTGAACCAGAAGAACCCCAAGCGCACCGATGCCAGGCTGGCGGCCATCATCAATGCCACCTTTGAGTTGGCGAACCTTAAGGGGTTCCATGCCATGACCCTGCGTCAGCTCAGCGAGGCAAGCGGTCTCAGCCTTGGGGGACTCTACGGCTACTTCGACAGCAAGGAGGCGCTGGCCGCCTCCATTCACCGCTTCATTCGGGTTCAGTTCGAACGGGTGCTGCTGCCGATGATTCGAGCCTTGCCCCAGGAGCAGCAACTTCAGGCGATTTGCCGCTATCACCTCTACCTGAGTGAACTGATGCAACCCTGGTTTTACTTCACCTATATGGAGGCCCGCCATCAGAGCGACACCCTTCGCCGGGAGGCGCTGGCCTTGAGTGAACAGGTGGATGATGAGCTGCACCGAAGCCTGATGCAGCTGGGGAAGGTGGAGCAACCGGTGATCGCCGTAGGCTTGCTTAAGCACCTGTTGCAGGGCTGGTACCTGCGACGAAGCCATTTTCGTAAAGCCGGTGTCAGTGTGGATGCCTATACCGACTACCTGCTCAATCGAGTTCAACTACTGTGTCATGGAGAGACCAGCAATGACCCAATTCCTCAACCTTGAAGCCCTGCGCGCCTATCTGGCACAGCATCTCCCCCAGTTGGGGGAACTGGCGTCGGTCACCCCCTTCGAAGGGGGTGCCTCCAACCTGAGTTTCAAGCTGGAGTGCTCGGAACGCACCATAGTGCTGCGCATGCCCCCTCCGGGCACCAAGGCGGCCACCGCCCATGACATGGGCCGGGAGGCGCGGATGCTCTCTGCGGTGGCGAGCCATTTTTCCCAGGTGCCTCAGGTGCTCCACAGCTGTCAGGATGATCAGGTTCTGGGGTACCCCTTCTTCCTGATGAGTTATGAGCCGGGCGTCATCTTAAGGCGCAGTTTGCCGGATAACCTGGGGCTGGCCAAAAGCCAGGCGTCTGCCTTGTGCCAAACGATGATGGATACCCTGGTGAAACTCCACAGCCTGCCCATCGACGGCACGCCCCTGGCGGATCTGGGCAAGCCACAGGGCTATGTGGAGCGCCAGGTCAATGGCTGGAGTGAGCGCTATCGCAGCGCCCTGACACCGGGTGCCCGGGGCGGAGAGCGGGTCATGAGGTGGTTGGCACAGAACCGTCCGCCGGAGTCTGGCCAGGCGGTGATCCACAACGATTTCAAGTTCGACAACCTGGTGCTGAGCCCCGAGGATCCCACCGAGATCCGTGCGGTACTCGACTGGGAGATGGCCACTGTGGGCGACCCCCTGATGGACTTGGGATGCTCCATGGCCTACTGGGTGGAGGCGGGGGACCCGCCAGAGCTGAAGATGCTCAGACAGATGCCGACCCATCTGCCGGGAATGTGGAGCCGTCGCCAACTGGTGGCCTACTACGGTGAGCAGACAGGTCTGGATGTCAGTGGGTTCGCCTACTACTACGTCTTTGGCCTGTTCCGCCTGGCGGTGATTGTCCAGCAGATCTGGTATCGCTATGTGGAGGGCAGCCGCAAACACCCCGCCTTCGCCCGATTTGGTGAGATGGCCGCGGTACTGATGGACAGGGCGGCGGCAGAGATTGATGAAGTGGAGCAGGTGGCCGGGCGTCCGGCGTTGTTGCAAAAGATTGAAGGCAGCGGCCTGCTCTCCCTTGAGGGCCGGGTGGCGCTGGTTACCGGCGCCAGTCGGGGCATTGGCGAGGCGGTGGCCCGCTTGTACGCGGCCCATGGTGCCAAGGTGATCCTCTCCAGTCGGGATCAGGATGCCCTGGAGGTGGTGGCTGCGGACATCCGTGAAAGCGGTGGTGACGCCAGGGCGATTGCCTGTCATGGCGGTGACACTGCCCAGATGCAGCAGCTGTTTGAGCGTATCGACGCCGAGTATGGCCGACTGGATATCATGGTGAACAACGCGGCGGCCAACCCCTATTTTGGCCACATTCTGGATACCCCCAGAGAGGCGATGGCGAAAACCATCGAGGTGAATCTGGCCGGATACTTCCAGTTTGCCCAGTTGGCGGGCCAGAGGATGCGAGAGCAGGGGGGTGGGGTAATCATCAACACCGCCTCGGTCAATGGCCGCATTCCGGCGCCAGGGCAGGGGATCTACTCCATCACCAAGGCGGCGGTGAACAGCATGACCGCTGCCTTTGCCAAGGAGTGCGCCCGCTACAATATCCGGGTGAATGCGGTCCTGCCGGGATTAACGGAGACCAAGTTTGCGTCGGCATTGACGGACAATCCGGCGCTGCTGCAGCAGATCCTGGGGCTGATTCCCCAGGGCAGGGCGGCGCAGCCCGCCGAGATTGCCCCCGCCTTCCTGTTCCTGGCGTCCGATGCGGCGGCCTACATCACCGGCATCGAGTTGCCGGTGGATGGCGGCTACCTGGCCTGATCCTTTAAGCGTGTGAGCACGTATCAGACAGGTCTGAAAGGAGAGTACTATGAAGCGGTTATTCCTGATTTTTGTCCTGCTGATAAACGGTTGCACCTCGGCGCCTGATGGAGTTACTCCAGTATCGAAGTTTGACATCAACCGTTACCTGGGTACCTGGTATGAGGTGGCCAGGCTGGATCACAGCTTCGAGCGTGGCCTCAGAGATGTGACCGCCGACTACTCGTTGCGAGGGGATGGTGGTATCCATGTGGTCAACCGCGGCATTCGTGAAGAGACCGGCGAGGTAAGCGAGGCCATCGGCCGGGCCTATCCTGTGGGCGAGTCCAGTGTGGCCCACCTCAAGGTCTCTTTCTTTGGCCCCTTCTTCGGGGCCTATGTGGTGTTTGAGTTGGACCCGGAGTATCAACACGCCTTCGTCAGTGGGCCCAGCCGGGAGTATCTGTGGCTGCTGGCACGCACACCAGAAGTCACCGAGGAGGTGATGACCCGGTTCAGGTCACGCGCCAGGGAACTGGGGTTCAGCCTGGGTGACTTGATCATCAATTGAATTAGACATGAACGCGTAAAGAGTGTGAAAAGCCAACCAGAACCCGGGTTATCCCGGAGCCTTGGGTTGGCTTGTTGGTTATCGCCTAACAATTAAAGGGATTACTTGCCCCGGTTTCCTTTACCCCCACTGGAGGGATGTCCGGACTTGCTCGGCCAGCTTCCGCCTGGCCCATGGCCAGGGTGGTTGGCGTAATCTTTGGGCCCGCCCTTCGGGCCACTCTCTTTCGGGCGACCGTCTTTCGTCATGATAATCTCCCACGCTGGGCAGGTGTGGATGCACCTGCGACTCCAGTTAAGTGTAGCCGAGGCTCCCTGCCCGAAGCCTGCGTCGCTCAGGTGTGCCACTTGATGGAGCACCCCATGCTGGGGTGTTGCTGCTGTGGGCCGTTGCCGGTCTGGGCAATCATTC
Organism: Ferrimonas sp.; assembly: GCF_048263965.1. Classification (NCBI taxonomy): domain Bacteria; kingdom Pseudomonadati; phylum Pseudomonadota; class Gammaproteobacteria; order Alteromonadales; family Ferrimonadaceae; genus Ferrimonas; species Ferrimonas sp. Next base: position 41,062 of record NZ_JBLXDO010000006.1, read on the forward strand.
GCATGGCGTTGAGCAACTCGGGGGTTCGGTCTGTGTCGTCGCCCATCTTGGCGTTGTCCAGCCGTCCCCGGTACTGCAGCTCCCCACGGGCATTGAAGCCGAAGAAGTCTGGCGTACAGATGGCGTCAAACGCCTTGCCCACCGCCTGATTCTCGTCCACCAGGTAGAGGAAGGGAAAGTCGTGTTTCCTGGCAAACTCCACCATCTTTTGTGGCGCATCCTCCGGGTAATCCCGGTAATCGTTGGACATCACCGCCACCACGTTAATCCCCTCTTTCATCAGTTGCCTGGTGTCTGCGGCAAGCCGATGGGCGATCCGTTTTACATAGGGGCAGTGGTTGCAGATAAAGATCACCAACAGCCCCTTGCTGCCAAGGTGGTCACTCAGGGTAAAGGGGATGCCGTGGGGGTCGCTCAGGGTGAAGTCCGGGGCCTTCCAACCAAAATTGCAGACAGGGGTGTCCAGTAGCATATCAAGCTCCTGTGGGCTGTTAGCCAATCTGAGTCATCTCATGAACGGTGAAGCTTTCGACGGCGCCTTCGACCGCGGTCAGGTATGCCTTAAGGTGATCGTTGGCCATGTGGTCCTGCCACGCCTCTCGAGATGCCCAGTTTTCGAAAAACAGGAAGTGCGCCGGGTTGTCATTGTCCTGATGCAGGTCGTAGTTGATGCAGCCGGCTTCGGCGCGGGTGGTGGCGATAAGCTTAAGCAGTTCGGATTTTACCAGCTCAATCTTGTCGGCATTGGCTTTGATGTGGGCGACTATGGTCAGCTTGGTCATGGTTGTTGTCCTTGGCACTGTGTAGGACCTCAAGCGTAGCACCTTGTTCATTGGGTTAAAGTGGCCAGCGATTGAAGCACTATTAAAAGAATCTAAAGAATACAGCGCAGTTCTACAGGCGCTGAATAAGGATGGATTCTAAGTGGCCGGGCCTATCCAAGGCACCGGCCATTGTGCGTCGGTCATTTCGAGCGGGTGGATTCCACTTCACGAATCCAGTCACAGGAGATGCCAGCCTTGGCATGGTGTTTGTGAATGGCTTCGGCGTTGGGGGCCTCCAGCACGCAGTAGATCAGGTTGTCCTTCTTGCTGAACAGGATGTCGTGGTGGGTGACACCAAATTCGTCTGCCGGTGCATTCTGCAGATCTCTCAGTTGCTGCTCGGTAAAGGGCTCCATAGGGTGAGTGTCGATGAACTTGGGCATACGTTGTCTCCTTCGTCCTTCTGGATGAGAGGCCACCGACTTTGGCTTCAGTGGAAGCGCCTGAGTGGCCACCTTGGCTCACGATTGCGGAACGGGATTCAACCTATCAAAGGATAGGACAGATAGCCGCCACCGTCGGCATTGGCCTGTGCCCTAACGCCCCTTTTATCCTGCTTTGTGCTGCCGACTATGTCGCTCCCTGGCCCAGTCCACAACGTGTTGCATCGCCCAGCCAAACAGGCCGGGACACAACCGGGCAAAGTGATAGGTGAGTTTAGCCTGAAAACCAGGGATGATCAGAAACTGCCGCCTCTCGAGCCCGCTGAGGGTCGCTCGGGTGACCGCATCCACCTGCAATGTGCCGCCAAGATCTTTCAGTAGCCTGGCTACCGGGCTGATGTAGGTGCGCTCCTGGGCCACCATAGGGGTATCCACCTCGGGGGGACACAGCACCGAGACATCGATGCCTAAGGCGTGTACCTCCTGTTTCAGTGCCCCGGCCATCCCCTGCAGGGCAAACTTGCTGGCACTGTAGCCGGAGTAGCCATAGGGGGCGATAAAGCCGGCCAGGGAGCTGACAAAGCAGATCTGGCCGCGACCACGCGCCACCATCTGCGGCAGCCAGGCCTTGGCCAGGCGCCGACACCCCAGAAGGTTGGTGCCCAGGATGGCGTCAAACTCCTCATCACTCTGCTCCATGAAGGGGATGCTCTGGACGATGCCGGCACTGAGGATCAGCAGGTCGGGTACCCCCTGGCGGTCTTCGACCTGCTGCCGATGGCCGTAGGCTGATGCGGCGTCGGCAACGTCGACTTCGTAGCTTTCAAAGCTCTGATTGCTATCGATGGTCAGACGGCGGCACTCCTTCTGGGCACTCTCCAGTCTCTTGGGATTTCGGGCCAGCAGGGCAATGCTCCAGCCCCTGGCGGCATAGGCCTTGGCCAGATCCAGCCCGATGCCGCTGGAGGCTCCGGTGATCAGTACCAGTTGAGGCTTTGCATCACTCATGCTTGGCCTCCTTGAACTTGGTCGGCGGGGAGAAAGCGGCCAAAGCCGGGCTTTTTGCCAAGCTCAGGTTGCACAGCCTCATCGTCCACAGCCAGTTTGCCATTGATGAACACCTGCCGGACGATGCCGGGATTGCGGTTGACCAGCCTCTGAAGGCCGAAGTTCTCCATCTCGCCCCAACTGACCGACTCCAGATCCTGATCCAGCCCTTGCGGGGCCAGCACCACCAGGTCGGCTCTGTCCCCCTCTTTGATGCTGCCGGCGTCCACCCCCAGCCACTGGGCCTGTTCACCGGTGAGGCGCCATACCGCCTGCTCCAGAGTCATCACAGGCTGCTCCTGGTCGATGGCTTCTTTCACCAGTTTGAGCATGCGCAGGGGCAGGTTATAGAAGGCCATATTGCGGATGTGGGCGCCGGCGTCGCTGAAGCTGATGATGGCGTGAGGATCGCTGACCAGTTTCTTCAGCACCTGGGGCCTGTGGTTGGCCACCGTGGTGTACCAACGCAGCTTGTTGCCATATGCCACCACCAGGTCTAGGAAGAGATCCACCACATGGATGCCGCGGTCTGTGGCGACCTGTTGAAAGTTGCGGCCTACCAGAGCATTGTCCGGGCAGTCAATGATGGTGGCGTCCCCCAGATCCCGCTGCCACACCCTGGGGCTGAGCTTTTCACCGTAGAACTTGCGAAAGTCCCGCCGGTAAGCCTCATCCTTGAGCAGGGCGTTGCGCTCCACCTGGTCCTTGAGGTCCAGGGCCATCTCTCCGGCGCCGAACTCCTCGAAGAACACCACATCGATGCCGTCGGCGTAGACGGTGAAGGGAGTGGGCAGCACCTGCCAGCGAAAGTCTCCCCTGAGCAGGTTGGTGAAGCGGGAGGTCAGCTTGGTGAGGTTGGTCAGGTAACGGCTGCCCTTGAGATCCATCTGACTGATGAGGGTGGTCTTAAGGGGTTTGCGCCACCAGCCGAGACTCTCTTTGACGTAATCGAAGATACGCAGTGGCGTGGCCGCATTGGGCGCCCCTTGGTGCACCCGGCCATAGCGGCGCACCAGTTGGTTCAGGCGGGCGATCTCCCGCCATTTGGCATAGGTGCTGGGCAGGCTGCGGGACCAGGCGCGGTCGCCGTCTATCTTGTCCCACTTCAGGCGCATGGTGGACAGTCCAAGAAAGCCTGCCTGCAAGGCCTCTTCCAGCAAGGCCTCCATCGCCTGCATCTCACTCTCGGTCGGGGTGATGCCATGGTCGGTGGCGCGCTCAAGGCCCATGACGCTGGCTCGAAGGTCGCTGTGGCCGAGGAAGCTGATGAGGTTGGGCCCCAGGGGCAGGGCATCGATGTGTGCCAGCCACTGTTTCGGTGTCTTCCAGCACTTCTTCTCCTTGAGGATGGGCAGCACCTTCTCCCGGGGCACGGTCTCCACTCGGGTAAAGATGTCGGATGCGTCCTCGTAGTCGCTGCAGATCATGCTCAGGGAGCAGCTGCCTACCAGAGCCGTGGTGACGCCATGGCGCACCGATTCGGACAGGCTGGGGCTGACCAGGAGTTCGGCGTCGTAGTGGGTGTGGGTATCGATAAAGCCGGGCGTGATCCATTTGCCTTCTGCGTCGAACACCCTGGCGGCCGATGCTTTGGCCAACGGGTCGGCGCTGACCCTGGCAATGCGCCCATCAGTGATGGCGACATCGGCGATGAAGGAGGGGCTGCCGCTGCCGTCAAAGTAGCGCCCCCGTCGAATCAGAAAATCGTACTCAGCCATGGTTGCCTGCTCCTTAAGCAGTATCCCTATAGAAATGCATCCTACTCCCATTCTCACTTTGTCGCTTGTCATTTGGTGACAAGGGTTGGATGATGATTGCTCACAGGGAGAAAAGGCATGACAGACGGGTTTCGCATTAGAGTCAGCGCCCTGGTGGGGCTCGATCGCCTGATTGAGGAGCTGGGGGGGCGTGCTCAAGGATTGCTGGCGGATTTCGGACTAACCGCAGAGCAGCTTCACAGCGAGCAGACCATGGACATTGAGGAGCTGGCCAGGTTGTTGGAACACTGCGCCGCTCAGCTCTGTTGTCCTGAGTTGGGACTCAGGCTGGGTGCCCGCCAGGACCTGACCATGTTGGGTGAACTGGGCATGGTGCTTCGTCGGTGTGACACCCCGGAACAGGCCCTCAAGGCGGTGCGCAGCCTGATGGCGTTTCATAACCAGTCGGAGTACTGGGACCACCGCCTCCACGGTCAGTTGCTGGCCATCCACCGGTTCGACAACTTTCACGGCGATACCGATTCCCGCCAGTACAAGGAGCTGGCCATCAGTGCCTGCTACCGGCTGTGCCAGGACCTGATTGGACCGGATTTTCGTGCCGCCCGGGTCGATTTTGCCCATGCACCACTCTCGCCACGGCCATACTACCGTGACCACTTTGGCTGCGAAGTGATGTTCAACCAACCCCAGGACACCCTGTGGATTCCCGGGGCTTTCCTGCGACGCAACTTACACGGTTCGCCGGTCGGGGAGCGTCAGCTGTTGGCCCGGCAACTGAGCCAGCGACTTGCTGAGAACGGGCAGGGGAGGGTGGCCCAGGTCGGTGGTCTGATACAGCAGACTCTGGGCAGTGGCCAGGCCAATATTGACCATGTCGCCGGTCTGTTGGGGCTCAATCGCCGCACTCTGCAGAGGCAGTTGAAGGCCCAGGGGACGGAGTTTCGGACCCTGCTCAGCGAGCTGCGTATGCAGTCTGCCTGCTGGCACCTGCGTTACAGCAATATGGAAGTGACCCTGCTGGCGGAGATCCTTGGCTATCACGATCTCAGCGCCTTCTCTCGTGCCTTTAAGAGGCGGATGGGGGAGTCGCCCCAGGCGTGGCGTTCCGCCAATCGGCGTGAATCACCCCATTCAATCTGAAGTACATCACAGAGGTGGTGCCCGTGGAAAAACACTGGCAGATCCCTTAGTAGCGCCATTGGCGTGCTCGCCTACTCTCGTTGACGCCCGCATCGGGCCGAGAATGGAAAACGAGAGATATGATGATGAGCAGATACCCCCTTTCTGCGCTGCTGCTGGCTGCCCTGCTGGGCGGCTGCGGCAGTGATGATGGCGATGTTGTGGTTCCCGGGCCACAGCCTAAGCCCCCCCAATCCCCATACTTGACACTGGATGTAACCCCTCAGGCCGTGTTTGAGGGGCAGTTCCAGGTGTATCTGGGACGCTATCCGGACCTGCTGAAGGACTGGCTTCAGAGTGATGCGGCACGGGATCTCAATGGCGATGGTCACATCGATGAGCGCGACGCTCACCTCGACGGCGTCTACAACCCCAAGGAGACTCCCATCATCGTCCAGGCGGCGGAGATGGACCGGGTGCTGCGCAGCAATCCCGACGGCCTGGGTGCCGGCAGTGCCCGTCCCGACATCTTTGTCGACGGCCACTACTCGGTATTCGATGCCCTGCGCTACCTGGCGGTTACCCGAGCCGATCTCAGGCTGGAGCAGGTGCAGGGGCCGGAGCAGACGGGCCGTGACACCCATGACTTCGTGGTTTCCTGGGACCGTAACGGTGACGGTGTGTTCGACGAGCAGGACAACGACATCTACGCCAATTTTCAGGGGGCCCACTGGCACGGGCGCGTCAGTTATCACGGGGGGGAGCTGCTCAAACTCAACGGCACCCTTACCGGCCTGGGGCCCCAGGGGGAAGCTCACTATGAGCGCCTGGATCAGGTCTGGCTGCAGCCGCAAATGAATATCCGTTTCCAGCCCTTCTCCCCGGAGATGACCGCACGACGCCACTGGGTGCAGCAGCGCGAGATGGCGCGTCTGGAACAGGGCGGCGGAAAGGTGATTTTGCCCCAGTTGCAGATCATGAAGCCGGGAGAGCCTAAACCATTGGTGATCCCCAATCTGGAGGTCACCGCTCACAATATGCGGCCGGACATCTTCCAGCCCGGGGTGATCACCAAGATGGACATCTTCCTTTCCGCCGCAGATGCGGGCCTGGATGTGGCGTTCAACTACTGGCCATCGCTGTCCACGGGTGCCCGGGTGGAGCACTTCGCGCTGTTCCGGGTGGACGGTATCGCCTCAGAGGTGGGACGCGGCTGGGCCACCGTCTACGGTGACATGGCGGTGCACGGCGACTTCTCCCCCACCTCCCAGTGTAACTTCTCCTCGCCTCAGACCGGCGGCATGGATTTGCTGGTGGACCCGGAGCATTGCCGTCTGGACTGGAACGCCAACTTTGGCGGCAACATCATGCACATGATGTCGGACACCTGGGTGATGAACCAGCCGGTGCAGTTCACCATGCTGGTCTTCAAGAGTCACTACGAGTTGTTTGGTATGGAGGAGTACAACGGCAAAACCAGTGCCCAACGTGACTTCAGCGAGGCACAGGATGGCTCTGACATCATGACATTGCAGACGTTCCGTCTGCCCGGGGATGGCCCGCTGCTCACCGACAGCCACTTCGGCTGGGGCATCGCCGACTGCACCGAGTGTCATAATGAGCAGAAGCAGCCCATGGGGCACGGCGGTCACAGCTGGCCGGTGAACAGCGCCGATGGTTTTGATCAGACTCAGCCCTACTACTGTGCCACCTGCCACGGCAGTAACGGTGCGCCGATGGGCCATGGAGAGACCGCCCGCTGTTTCTGGTGCCACGCCGGGGAGAGCAACACCCCCAAGCATCACGGCGACGCCTCCACCCGCAGGTTGTATCAAGGGGAACAGATCAAGAGTAACGACAAGATTTACAACGATCCTAACGAGCTCAATGCCCTGCCTAGGGATAAAGATGGCAACTACCAGCCCTATGAGAAGGTATGGAGCTCGGTGAACTCCGATTGGGATATGAGCCGGGTGTTCCCCGATCCCTACTCCTGCATGACCTGTCATCCAAACGAGGACTAACCCCTGGGCCCGCGGCGAGCTGTCGCGGGCCACTATGAGATCTGCCAGTATTGTCAGGGAAGGGTCGGTATATAATGCCTCGCACGCGGCATAAGAGAGAGTTCCCACACTATGAGCAGCACCCTAAGTCAGTCCTGTGACATCGATCCCGAGGTGGTGCAACAGGCGCGCAACTATCTGGCCCGCTTTGGTATCACCGAGTTTTTTTACGGCATTACCACCAAGGTGATGATCCCAAGCCTGCACCAGTTTAAAAAGCTGCGCCGCCGCATCCCCCAAGAGATGATTCGGGCCAAGTTTTGTGTCTGTTCCAGTGAGTCAATCCTGAATTTCCGTCATCGGTACCTGCAGCACTTCGCTGGCGGCGATGAGGCCTACTTCAACAAGCACCCCATGGGGATGAGCGTCTGGCAGGACCCTGATTTCGACGGTGCCAAAGGGGAGCAGTTTCACCGGTTGCTGGAGGAATATGGCATCCGCAGCCGCGGCGTCTGGCATTTGCCGGTGCGCTACCATCCGGATTGGCTGGCAGCTTTCGTGTATTTCTCAGATCTGCCTCGGCAGGAGTTGCAGGCAAAACTGAAAGCGCATGAAGCTGAAATCGGCCATCAACTGGCTCTGTACGCCAGTTATTTCAATGAGCAGTGCATCGCCAAGATCAATCCCATCGCCAACTTCAACTGCCTGTCGGAGCGGGCACTGCAGATCCTCCGGTTGACTGCCGAAGGTTTCTCCAGTGAGGAGGTAGCGGAGCAGTTGTCACTTACCGAGAGTGGGGTTAACTATCACCTGGACCGACTCAAGGAACTGCTCAATGCCCGCAACCGGGCGCAATTGATCAGCATGGCCCACACCCTGGGATTGATTGATTGACTTTGCGTCGAGACTCGGCGATTTTTGGTTTGAGATTCAACAGGGTTTGCAAGGAGTGCGACCATGGTCCGACATTGGTGCGGTGCGTGTTTTCTGATAATGGTTCTGTCCGGGTGCACATCTGCCCTGCACGGTACCTTTGTGCCCCACAGTCATAAAGGTGACTCAGAAAAGACCGCTGCTTTAGGGCCGGTAGAAGGACGTAGCTGCCAAGTGCAAGGCTTGTATCTCCTGCCCATGGATGAGCCACCCTCCACTCAACAGGCCCTGAAGGCCGCCAAACAGGTAATTCCCGGCACTCACTTTCTGGTAGACATCAGCATCGATGATGAGACCCTGTGGCATTTCGGTTATGCCAGACAGTGCATTGTGGTGCAGGCCACCGCCTGGGGAGAGCCGCCCCCCTGATTCCCTTTTCTTGTCATTTCTGTTCCACTGAGCCCTTGTATTGTCAGGGAGAGCAGCAGCAGGGAAGTGCCATGAAACTGGAAGTTATTCAATCGCCCACAGAGGAGCTGGTGGAGTCGCTGCGCTCGCGCATCCGAGCGCTCAACCGAGCTAACTGGCCCGAAGTGGAGCGTAAGCCTCTGGCGGTGGCGCTGCACGATGAGCAGGGCGAACTGCTGGCCGGGGCCAGTGGCAGCAGCTTCGGCCACTGGCTGCACCTGGATTGGCTCTGGGTGGATGAGGCTCTGCGAGGGGAAGGCTGGGGCAAGCAGATTCTCGAAGAGTTTGAACGCCAGGGAAAACAGAGAGGGTGCAGGTGGTGTTTTCTCGATACCCTGGAGTTTCAGGCCAGACCCTTTTACGAACAACATGGCTATCAAGCGGTGTGGGAGCAGCAACAGTATCCGCTGACCGGTTGCCGCGCCTATATGACCAAAACTCTTTAAAAAGGCCAACAGCCCGGCTTTTTTGCTGCATCAGGAAGACAGGGAGACGCCATTGTCCGCGTCATGGACCGGTGCCAGGCTTGGCATAGGCATCGGCCCCCAGTTGTTCAAGCAGGTAGTCGATAAAAACCCGGGACTTGGCGGGAAGCTGCTTACGGCTTGGGTAGTAGATCATCATCGGGGGAAGTTTATTTTGGTAGTCGGTCAATATTGGGACTAACTTTCCCTGTTCAATCAACTCCTTGGCATAGAACAGCGGTCCGGGCGAGATGCCGATGCCCTCGACGGCCAACTCCAGGCCGAGCTCCGGATTGGTGACTGAAATACTCGATTTCAGGTTGTCTTTGACGAGCCTTTCACCCTTGGGTGAACAGAACTGCCAGGGTTTGCGCCTGAGCGTAGTGGGCGAACGGTAGACGATGCAGTTGTAATGCTCAAGATCGTTAGGATGCTGAGGGCTGCCGTGTTTCTTCAGGAACTCTGGGGAGGCGAGGTAAACCAGATCGATATCGGTAATGGGCCTGGCTACGATGCTGGCATCCTGGTTAATCTGATTTCCTATGGCCAGGTCGATCCCCTCCTCGAAGAGATCCACGATACGGTCTTCAAACCTCATATCCAGCTCAATCTGCGGATAGCGCTCAAGAAAGCCTTTCAACAGGGGCACGACATATTGTCGGCCGTATTGGTAGGCCAGGCTGATCCTGAGCTTGCCCGCCGGGGTACCACTCTCATCCCGGGTGGTGCCCAACACCTCTCGAAGCTCATCGACGACGGGACAGATGCGTTTGTGGAAGGCCGCACCCTCGTCGGTCAGGGAGAGGGCGTGGGTTGAGCGGTGAAACAGCCGGACGCCGAGGCCCTGTTCCAGGGTTCGGATGTTCTTGCTGATGGCCGCGGGTGTGACGCCCAATTGACGGGCGGCAGCCGAAAAGTTGTGGGTTTGGGCGGCGGCAATGAAGGCGGGCAGGTGACGACTCAGTTCGATGTCCATGCTTTAAACTTTTTGTTGAAGCAGTTTCTACTGGTTTGATACTACAGGTTTCCGACGATCACAGTAAACTTTGTTTCTACTTTTTTGGAATTCTGTCGCAGAGGTCGGTGTGAGTAATCTATTGTCTCATTGGATGGAGCGTGTTAGCGATCATCTGGTTCATCTGTTTGCCCCCGCCCTTGCGCCCTGTTCCGAGGAGTGCTGCGACGAGTAATCGCTTTCATCAACCTTTGTAGGCAGGATGCCATCTATACAGATTATTGTTCGGATATCCCCCTTATTACCCGCGGCGGTGCTATGGAAAGCGCCGCTTTTTTATGGGCGAACGGCAGGGGAGTGTTCATTTTAGTCTTCTACAGTGCGTCCAGGCAGTGCTCGGGCAGGGTCTGTTGAGACAGCACCAACTCCTTCTGCGAGCGGCTTAGTTGCTTGATCCGGTACTCCACTTTTGAAGCCTGGGAACGGTCGCCGACTGGGGTATGAAACTCCAGCGTCAGCGGCCCCTTTCCCTTTAACGCTTTGGCGCCCCTGCCGCTGCTGTGCTCATTAAAGCGGCGCTCCACGTCTGTGGTGATGCCGGTATAGAGACGGTCACAGGCGGTGCGCACCAGATACAGAGACCACATCAGAAATGCACCACATGGTCCTGTTTCTGCCACAGGTGGGGACTGCAGAAGGCGTATTGATAGGGGGGGTGCATCAGCACCAAAATGGCGGCAAAGATCAGGACAAACTCCAGAAGATGTAACAGGTCTGGGTGTTGATAGACCATGATGACACTCATCAGCAGGATAAAGGCGAAGCAGAGGATCACCAGTCCGGCATTCAGCCGTGCCAGCCACAGGCTGCCGATGGGCACCTGATAGGCGTAACCGAAACTGGGGTGGATCAACAACACGGTCAGACTGAGCAGGGTCCACAGGGCGAAACTGGGGGCCGGAATAAGAATGACCGCCATCATGGCGCCGATGGCGACCGCCAGGTCAATCCAGAACAACCACTGCCAGCGTGACATCTTCCTCTTCCCCTCATTCTGCTTGGGATATCACTAGGATAAGCAGTTCTTTCAATGGTGTAAATTGATGAACGGCTGGCTGGGGGAGATCTCGGCAAACGTAGCGTGACATCTGGTTGCCGATGGCGCTGTGGGGTAGACTGGGCGGTTATTGCCTTGCCGAAAACCGCCTGGATTATGTCAGTCACTCTGCCCATCGACCCCCTAAAACCCCGCTTCCTGGAATTGCTGGAGTCACACCATATGGTGGTGGAGTCTCAGACCGGCTCGGGAAAATCGACCCGGCTGCCACTGTGGGCGTCGGAAAAGGGCAGGGTGCTGGTGGTTGAGCCCCGGCGGGTGGCCTGCCTGGCCCTGTCTGATTTTCTCTCCTCTGGGCAGGGGCCTAGGGTGGGCCATGCCATACGTTTCGAATCCACGGTCGACGAGAAGACCCAGGTGGCCTTTGTCACCCCGGGGGTGGCCCTGCGCTGGCTCAGCGAAGATGGCCTGTCGGGCTATGAGACGGTGATCATCGATGAGTTTCATGAGCGTCGCTGGGATACGGATCTGCTTCTGGCTCTGCTCAAACGGCGCAACCGACATCGCCTGGTGCTTACCTCGGCCACCATCGACGGCGAGCGGCTGGCTGGCTATCTGGAGGGGGAGCGTCTAATCGGCGAGGGGCGTCAGTTCGACGTCACTCTTCACCATCTGGCCAAGGAGAGTCGCCAGTTGCCCGATGAACGGGGGCTGGAGGGCCGGGTCAGAGACGCTGTGCTCAGGGGGCTTGAAGAGAGTCCCGGGGACATTCTGGTGTTTCTGCCCGGTAAGCGGGAGATCAGTCAATGTGCCGCGCAACTCAAAGATGTTGATGTGCAAACCGTGCCCCTGCATGGCGGGGCCAGCAATGCCGAACAGCGTGCGGCTCTGCGCAGCGGCGAGCGCCGGCGGGTAATTCTGGCCACCAATGTGGCGGAAACCTCGTTGACCATTCCCGGTATCACCTGTGTGGTGGACTCGGGGCTGGAGCGTCGCACCCACCAGAGAAATGGCCGCACTGTGCTGGGGCTGCACCGCATCTCCCTGGCCAGCGCCGCCCAGAGAGCCGGCCGGGCAGGGCGGGTGCAGGCCGGGATCTGCTATCGGCTCTGGGGACAGCACGCCCCCATGGAGGCACTGACGCCGCCAGAACTCAAGCGGGAGGAGTTGGTGGAGCCGATGCTGGCCGCCGCCTGTGCCGGAGAGCGCCTGCAGGATCTGGAGTTTGTGGATGCTTTGCCTGACAAATCCTTAGGGATAGCCCGGGAGAAGCTCGAGCAGATGCAGGCCATCGATGACCAGGGCAGGGCCACAGACCATGGTCGGCGCCTCTACCCTCTGCCCATCGATACTTTGTTTGCCCACCTGATCACCGCCATGGAGGAGAAAGCCTGCCGTGAGGCGATGGTGGACCTTTCCGCGGCCCTGAGTCTGGGGGCCAGATTGTGGCAGCCCCCCACCAGCGAGGATGGCCTCAAGGCGCTTAAGGCCTGGCAGCCTCAGGAGTGCGACGCCATGACACTGCTTTCCCTGCTCAGGGATAAGCTGCCCGAAGAGCTCAGTTGCGATAAACAGATGCTGACTGAGGCAAGGATGCTGGCCAATCAGATCCGTGACGCCCTGGCGCTGCCTCAGCTCTCTGTGGCCACCCCGGTGAGCCGCAACGCCTGGCTGGCGGCGGTGATGCAGGCCCAGCCGGATCTGGTCTATGTGCGTCGCCTCAAGCGAAACCAGGCACTGGGCAATGGCTACAGCGAGGTACAGCAGGGGCGGGACAGCCGCGTCTCGGAGGAGGCTCAGGGGGCCGTGGTGTTTGACCAGTTTTCCCTTCCCGGCAGAGGCGTCAAACAGACCCTGAATCTGGCCACCTGCATGGCCCCGGTAACCTTCAAGCAGATTCTTGAGGCGGGGCTGGGCGAGTTGCAAACCGGTGAGTTGCAGGAGGATGGCTGCACCCTGATCTCCAAGGTGGTCTATGCCGGACGGGAGCTGGGTGAGGTGAGCCATCAGGGCAGTGGTGACCAGGTGGTGGCCACCCTGGTGGGGGAGATTCTGGGTGGGCAGCGCCTTCCCGGCGTGGGCAGCCGCCTGAAGCAGGATCTGGCTGCCTGGGCCCTGTGGTGTGCCTTGGGAGAGGGCGAGGGCGACACGCCGCAGCCAGAGGCCTGGCTGACCCAAAGGTTAACGGAGCTGGGGGTTGAGAGTTTCGATGACATGGAGCTCATCGACGAGGAGGAGCTCAGCTTTGAGGGCATTCCTGACTGGCAGCGCGCCGAATTCGATGAGCGCTTTCCCCTGCGCCTGACCCTGGCGGAGCTCAAGGTGACCGTGGAGTACGACATCCGCAAGAAGAGCATCGATGTGGTGTACGATTCCGGCACTCGCAAGGCGGGTCCAAAGCGCTGGGAGCTGCCCCGCTGGGCAGGGTGGCGGGTGTTCTATGGCAAGGCCAGCAAACGGGTGAGTTTGAGCTAAGTCATTGATTTATATTGGCTACCACTTTTGGGGTAGTTCTTGATCTAAGTTTTTGACATACATGGGTAAAAATTTTCGGAGATCTGTCAAAATATGGCCAAAAAGTTGATCTGAAATAACTTTTCTGAGGAATACCCCCAAAGGGGTATCCCTAGCCTTTCATCACTTCTCTATGATTTGCCTTGAGAGATAAAAATAAGCCTCGGAGAGGATGAGATGAAACAATTGAATAAACTGGCTATTGCTGTTGCTATCGCGGCCATCAGTGGTTCTGCGTTCGCTAAGAACAGCCCTGAAGACGCTAACAACATCACTTGGAAAGAAAAGTATCCCGATCAGTACGCCTCCTGGGCGAGCACTGAAGAGTCCAACGCTCTGGATGACATCCTGGCTGAAGACCCAATGGTTGTTCTGATGTTTGGCGGCTACGGCTTCGCCAAAGACTACAACAAGCCTCGTGGTCACCAGTTCGCCGTTATCGATAACATCCGCAGCCTGCGTACCGGCGGCCCAATGACCGACTCTGAAGGTCCTATGGCTGCTTCCTGCTGGGGCTGTAAGACTCCTGACCTGAAGCGTATGTACGATCAGGTTGGTGAAGGCAACTTCTCCGAGAAGAAGTGGGGCGCCTGGGGTCACGAGATGGCCAACTCCATCGGCTGTGCTGACTGTCACGACTCCGCAACTGGCAAGCCTACTCCTGCCCGTCCTTTCGCTATGCGCGCTTTCGCCGCCAGCGGTCAGAAGTTTGAAGAGCAGGAATCCAACATCCAGGCTGCCATGACCTGTGGCCAGTGCCACGTTGAATACTACTTCGACGGTACCGACCACAAGAACGTGAAGTTCCCATGGGACGGCGGCATGAGCGCCGACGCCATCCTGGCTTACTACGATGCCCTGGGCTTCAAAGACTGGACTCACAAGATCTCCAAAGCGCCTATGCTGAAAGCCCAGCACCCTGAGTGGGAAACCTGGAAGCCTTCCGTACACGCTGAGATGGACGTGACCTGTATCGATTGTCACATGCCTAAGCAAGAAAACGCTGCTGGCAAAGAGTTCTCCAAGCACAACGTAGCTAACGCCATCGACAACTTCGAGCAGACCTGCTCCAACTGTCACGACACCAAGGCTGAGCTGGTTGACGCCCTGGCATCTGCCAAGAAAGAAGTACACAAAGCTCAGATCGCCGCCGAGAAAGTTATCGTGAAAGCGCACTTCGACGCTGGTGCAGCTTGGGAAGCCGGTGCTACCGAAGCTGAAATGAAAGACGCTCTGAAGCTCATCCGTCACGCTCAGTGGCGTTGGGACTACGCGATTGCTTCTCACGGTATCTACGCCCACAACCCTGAACTGGGTCTGGAAGAACTGGCTAAGGCCAAAGAGATCGGTATCGAAGCTCGCGCTGCCCTGAAGAAGATTCTGGCCAAGCACGGCGTAGACAAGGTGACCTACCCTGACTACTCCACCAAGGCCAAAGCGCAAGCCATCGTAGGTCTGGACAAGACCAAGATGGACGCCCAGAAGAAGAAATTCCTGGAAGAGCGCGTACAGAAAGAGTGGCCTACCAAGGTACAGTTCTAATCTCGACCTCTCACACGCACGAGATTGACTGAAACCAGGTCCGAAACGCCCCCGCAAGGGGGCGTTTTTTTATGTCTGTCTGTTACAGATTGCCCGTCTAGGTAAATCTGTTCAAAGGTGCTTTGCCCTTCTCCCCCCAGTCCATACCCTTTTCCTCAGAGAATTCAGGAAAAGGTTGACCCATGAAACGATGGTTATTGGTTTTGGTGCCCGTGGCGCTGGCAGCAGGGGCCTGGGGCCTGACGGACAGAACACCGAAAAATCGCTACCAGTATGACACCCAGTTGGCGGATCGCGGCGTGATTCGCAAACAGGTGGCTGCAACCGGCGCCCTGGCGGCGGTGGACGATCTGGTGGTGGGGGCCCAGCTGTCCGGCCAGATCACCGAGATATTGGCGGACTTCAACGATCAGGTGAGCCAGGGACAGCTGCTGGCCAAGATTGACGACCGCAGCTTTGCCGCCCGCGCCGATCAGTACCGGGCACAGCTGGCGCGGCTGCAGTCTGAACTGGCACAACAGCAACTGGCCATCGGCATTGCCGAGGTGAACCTGGACAAGGCCCGTCAGGATCTGGTGCGCGGCGAGGGGTTGGTCAAGGGCAACAACATCTCCGAGGAGGAGCTCAGCCAGCTGCGCACCGACCTCAGCCTGCGTGAACTGGAGCTTGGCCAGGCCAGGGGCAAGGTGGCCTTGCTTGAGGCGGACAGCGCCGCCACCAACGCCCTGTTGGAGCAGGCGCTCATCGAACTGGCCCGCACCGAGATTCGCTCCCCCATCGACGGGGTGGTGATTAACCGCACCGTGGAAGCGGGCCAGACCGTGGCCTCCAGCTACAACACCCCTGAGCTGTTTGTCATTGCCAAGGACCTGACCCAGATGGAGATTGAGGCCTACGTGGATGAGTCGGACATCGGCCTGATTCAGGATGGTCAGAAGGTCAGCTTCAAGGTGGATGCCTATCCAGACAGTCAGTTTGACGGCAAGGTGCGTCAGATTCGTCAGTCGCCGACGGTGGAGTCCGGGGTGGTGACCTACAGGGTGATCATCGCCGTCCCCAACCCCAACGGACGCCTTCTGCCTGGGATGACCGCCGACCTCACCATAGAGATTGCCACCGCCCGCGACGTGGTGCGGGTGCCCAACTCCGCCCTGCGTATCGGCGCGCGGGAGGCGGCCAAGCAGTCCAGCGGCGTCAGTCAGGGCCGCCAGGGCGAACTGTTGAGTCAGCTGAATCTGACCGAGCAGCAGCGGGACCAGCTGACCCAGTTGCGCGACGAGATGAAAAAGGATCCTGCGGGTCGCAACCGCGAAGCGATGCGCCAGCGCATGACCCGCGCCCTGGAGCAGATCCTCACTCCGGAGCAGCAACAGCGGATGAAGGCACTGCAAAGCGGCAACCTCAGGCTTGGGCACCTGCTGCTCAGTCGCAATGGGGAAACCGAATTGGTGGGGGTGGAGCTGGGGATCAGCGACGAGGGCCATACCCAGGTACTGGGGCTGGATCTGGCGGGCAGTGAGGTGGTGACCCAGGTGCGGGAGGTAAGCCTATGACCGCCGCCATCCAGTGCCGCAACCTGAGACACAGCTTCCCCATGGGGGAGGAGGAGTTTCAGGTGCTCAAGGACGTGGACCTGACCATAGAGCAGGGGGAGATGGTGGCCATCATGGGGCCGTCAGGCTCGGGCAAGTCCACCCTGATGAACCTCATCGGCTGTCTGATGACCCCCAAACAGGGGCAATTGACCCTGCTCGGCGAGGAGACCGGCGGCCTGGCCAAGGAGCGTCTGGCCATGCTGCGCTCCCGCTACATCGGCTTCGTGTTTCAGCAGTTCAACCTGCTGTCCCGCACCAGTGCCCTGGACAACGTCAAGATGCCGCTGATGTACAACCCAGACCCGACACGTGACGACGACGCCCGCGCCCGGGAGTGCCTGCAACTGGTGGGATTGGGAGAGCGGATGCAGCATACCCCGGGCCAGCTCTCCGGCGGCCAGCAGCAGCGGGTGGCCATCGCCCGCGCCCTGGTGAATCGTCCCCAGTTGATTCTGGCGGATGAGCCCACCGGCGCACTGGATACCCGCACCGGTGAGGAGATCATGGGACTGTTCCGTCAGCTTAACGAGCAGGGGATCACCATAGTGCTGGTGACCCATGAGCCGGAAGTGGCCGCCTGGGCCAGTCGCACCATAGTGGTTCGCGACGGCGAACTGGAGGCGGCCTCATGAAACCCCTGCAACTGACCCTGACCGCCATCACCTCCCTCAAACGCAACCTGCTGCGCAGCGTGCTCACCACCCTGGGTATTGTCATCGGCATCAGCGCAGTGATCATCATGTTTGCCCTGGGGGAGGGTGCCCAAAGGGAAGTGGATGCGCAGATTGCGGCGTTGGGCACCAACCTGCTGATGGTGAAGAGCCAGTCGGTCTCCAGCGGCGGCGCCGCCGGCAGTGCCGGGGCGGTGGAGACCCTGACCATGCGTGATGTGGACGCCATCCGCGACCAGATCCCTCAGGTGGTGGCTTCAGGCACCTCCATCTCCTCCCTGGCCCAGGTGGTGTGGGGCAATGCCAACTGGAACACCCGGGTCGAGGGGATGAACCTGGACATGCTCAGCGCCATGAACTGGCACATCAGTGACGGTAGGGCTTTCACCGATCAGGAGGTGAACAGCGCCGCCAGAGTGGCCCTGATTGGAGAAACCGTGGCCAAGGAGCTGTTCGGTGTGCCTCAGATGGCCCTGGGAGAGTCGGTGCGCATCAACCGCACCACGGTCACCATCATCGGCCTGCTCAAATCCAAGGGTGAGGATATGCGCGGTAATGATACCGATGACACCCTGCTGGTGCCCATCTCCACCGCCCAGCGGCGCATCCTCGGAGGCAACACCGCCTTCCAGGACAGGGTCAAGCGGATTATGGTGCAGGTGGACCAGGCGCAGAACATGGATTGGGTCAGCGACGAGATAGACAGTCTGCTCAGGCAGCGTCACCGGGTGAAGAGCGAGGCCACCCAGCCCTTCGTCATCCGTAACCTGTCGCAGATGATGGAGACCCGGGCCAACGCCTCCAAGGTGTTCTCTTCGCTGTTGGCCGGGGTGGCGGCGGTCTCCCTGCTGGTGGGCGGAATCGGAGTGATGAACATCATGTTGGTGACCGTCACCGAGCGGACCCGGGAGATTGGCCTGAGGATGGCGGTGGGGGCCAAACCGGCAGACATTCGCAACCAGTTCCTGATCGAGAGCGTCATCCTCTGTCTGTTGGGGGCGATGCTGGGGTTGCTGCTGTCTTTGCTGTTGTTGGCGGTGGCCGAACCCCTGTTCGGCTGGACCATGGTGCTGCCGCTCTCCATCGTGATGCTGTCCGTGGCCGCCACTGCCCTTATCGGAGTGGGCTTTGGCTACTACCCGGCCAGCAAGGCGGCGTCACTGGATCCTATTGATGCGCTGCGATTCGAATAGACGCTGAGCCGGCGACTGGCACTTATTTACGTGTCATCGCCGGTTTCGTCCCACCAGAAACGCCAGTTCGGCGGCGTTCTTAACCCCCATCTTTTTCAGCAGGTTGGCGCGGTGGATCTCCACGGTGCGCTGGGCGATAAACAGCTTGTCGCAGATCTCCTTGTTGGTTTTGCCCTCCACCACCAGTTGCATCAGCTGGCTTTCCCGCTCGGTCAGCTGGGCCACCCTGGTCTCCCAGTCACCGGCCAGGCTGTCCTCCTGCTGACGCTCCTGGGAGGCCTTGAGGCCACGTTCGATCAGCGGCAGCAAGCGTTCTCCCTCAACCGGCTTTTCCAGAAAATCCAGTGCGCCGGCCTTGAGGGCGGCGACGGCCCGAGGCACGTTGGCGTGACCGGTGAGGATGATCACCGACAGCAGGCTGCCACGGCGGTTGAGCTCCTGCTGCAGGGCCAGGCCATCCAGGCCCGGCATCTCGATGTCCAGGATGGCCACGCCCACCTGGTCCGGATCCATGGCGTCGAGAAAGGCATCGGCGCAGTCGAAGCCCTCGGCCTGCATCCCTTTGGCCTCCAGCATCCATTGCAGGGATTCTCTGACGTCCCTGTCATCATCAACCAGAAAGATGGCGCTCATGGTGTACTCCTAAGGGGGAAATGGCAGATAAGGGCCAGGCCGGGCTGTTGTCGCTGGGCTTCGATGCGACCATGGTGCTCCTCGACGATGCGTTTGCAGATGGTCATGCCCAGCCCCAGGCCCTCCGGCTTGTCGCTTTCAAAGGGCAGAAACAGCCGGGCCAGCTTGTCGTCGCTGAGTCCGGGCCCGCGGTCACGCACCGACAGACACAGTTCGTCGTCTGAGTGGGTGAGGGCGATATCCAGTTGCCGCTGTTCCTCCGGCAGGCTCAGCATCGCCTCCATGCCGTTACGCATCAGGTTGACCAGCACCTGCTGCAGCAGGGTGGGGTCGCCGGTAATTACTCCGGCTGAAATGGGCTCCCTGAGCTCAATCTGGCAGCGGTTATGGCGGCAGTCCGGCGCCATCAGCGCCAGAGTTTCGTTCACCAGAACCGATAGGTCAACCGGCTCCTGGCGGCTGGAGCGGGCGCAAAACTCCCGCAGCTTGCGGATGATCTCCCGGGCGCGATCGGTCTGATCGGCGATGCGCTCCAGCCCCTGGTCGAGCGCGCTCTTGTCCAGAGGCTCGGCCTCCAGGCGATACTGACAGCCCTGGGTGAGGTAACGGATACTGGCCAGGGGCTGGTTAAGTTCGTGGGCGATGCCGGAGGCCATCTCGCCGGTCAGCAGCACCCTTTGAGCCTTATAGAATCCCCGCTGTTGCTGCTCCAGCTCCTCCTGGGTTTGGCGGTGGTCAGCCATCTCCTGTCGCAACTGCGCTGTTCTGCGGGTCACCATGGCCCGCACCCGCAGGTGGTGGACATAGCCGAGCATCAGCAGCGCCGCCAACCCCAGCAGGTAAGGGGTGACCTGGGGCCAGAACTCGCGCCAGTCGGCGTCGAATGGCCACAGGCGAATCTCTTTAAGCAGGGCGAACACGTGGCTGTCGTCCACCGGCACCGTCCACCCTTCGTAGCGGCCGGCAATGGCGGCTGGGTTGGTGGGGTAGAGATCCAGTAACAGCCGGGTGACCTGGGCGGCCAGGCGATTGCTGGTGTGTCCCATCTTGGACAGAGAGGAGTAGGGGTAGAGCTGAGTGCTGCTGGCGCAGGGACCGTCGGTATCCCGGGTCAGCGCGACCGTGAGCTCGCCCTTGGGTAACTGGCCGCTGTTTTCCATATGTTCCAGCAGGCAGGTAGGCACGATGGCCGCATCGGCACTGCCGCTGAGTACCTGATGTAACAACTTGGACTGGGGAAAGCCGACGAACTTGAGGTAGGGGAAGTCGCTCAGTGGCGCCAGCCCCTGTTGGTCCAGCTCCCGCCAGAAGGCGATAAAGCCGCCAAACGCCTGTTGGCTCACCGAGACCAGCCGCTTGGACCGCAGGGCCTGCAGGCTGCCTATCTGCTGACTCTTGCGTGTGACGATGGCTGAACCCACCGCAAACGCCGGGTCGCGCCCGCCAAGGGGCTTTAAGCTCAGCAGCTGGCTGGAGCCATAGCGCTGCTTGAGCTGCAGGGATTTGACCGCGTTGCCGATGAAGAAGTCAAAGGACTGATGCTGCACCAGCCGGTCCACCTGGTGAGGACGTAGGGCCAGCAACACCAGTTTGTGCTCCTCCAGATGGGCATTGAGGTAGTCCACCGTGGGCTGCCATCTTTGACGCACCTTATCGGGGGCGTCGAATGCCAGTACCGCCAGGCGCACCTGCTCCCGGGCCAGGGCCTGGGGCGCAGTCAGTAACAGGGTAAAACAAACAAGGGTAATCAATCGGCTAATCACGGTTTCTCGCAACTGTATTTCGACAGGCACAGTGTAGTTGCAGCCAGCGGGGGGGAGTGTGAGTTGGCTCACCTAAACGGGCGACATACGGAAAACCACTATATCGACTCCGGGGGGGCTTTGTTGAACTGTTAACAGGCCCAGGGCGCCGCTTCCAGATTCGAACTCTGGGAGGGTGGCCGCTCCAGGTAGGGACGCCAGGAAGCCGTTTTTTACAGTCAAATTGCAAACAGATAATTAAATGACCCAAGCCCGGGCCTGGTGGCCCGCTGAGGAAGAGTGATGAAACTAACACCCGTTGTACTAGGTATGGTGGCCGGTCTGGCCAGCGTTGGCGTTCAGGCGAGCGAGATGCAGTTTTACGGTCGTATCGACTACTCGGTGACCAACAGTGATTCCGGCTCCGCCACCCATGATGGCAAGTCCGGCACTATCCTGGAGAACAACTTCACCCGTGTGGGGATTCGTGGCGAAGTGCCCATCAACGATGCCCTGGCATTCTTCTATCGGGTAGAGCTGGGCGTCAATGGTGATGACCAGGATGGCAAGACCGTTTCTTCCCGCCCTACTTACGCCGGTTTGAAGCACAGCACCTTCGGCTCCCTGGCGTTCGGCCGCATCGACCCGGTATTCAAGATGTCCAAGGGCTTTGCCGACGCTTTTGACAACTACAGCCTGAAGCACGACCGTCTGTTTGCCGGTGACAAGCGTCACGGCGACTCCCTGGAGTACCGCACCGCCAAGTTCAGCGGTCTGCAGTTTGGCCTGAGCTACCTGCTGGAAGATGACTACTACAGCGACGACGATCCCCGTAAAGACAACGGCAACTACCAGCTGGCGCTGACCTACGGCGATAAGAAGTTCAAGCACGGTAACCTCTACCTGGCTGCTGCCTACAGCGACGGCATCGAAGATATCGAAGCGTCCCGTGTTGTGGCCCACTACAAGATGAATGACTGGACCTTCGGCACCATCATGCAGCAGTCCGAACTGGTGAACCCCAATGCCGCCGGTTACGGTGACCGCGACGGGTTCGGTTACATCGTCAGCACCACCTACCAGATGGGGGGCTGGAAACTGAAAGCCCAGTACGGTGAGGATGATTCCGGTACCGGCAAGATCGCCGGCCGCGTCTACGGCAAGTTGGGCGCCCAGGCTGATGTGGTGCCCACCGTCAACCAGTGGGCAGTGGGAGCGGAGTACCGCTTTACCAAGCAGCTGAGACTGCATACCGAACTGGGCCAGTTCAGCGTGGATGAGTACAGCGAGTTCGACGACACCATCACCAGCGTCGGCCTGCGTTACGACTTCTAACTCCCTACAGTTTCACCCCTGAAGGCCCTCGCCGACTCCTGCGGCGGGGGCTTTTTTATTGTTTGCAGATGCCACAAACAAAAATCATCTACCCAAGGTGAACGGATTCATTACCTTCCGTCCACCTACTCATGGATGGTCATCGCTTGTATGATGAAATCTGACTTTTTGATGCGTTGAAGGAGAGGTTATGTCGGGCTGTTGTTCGTCACCGCGCCAAGAAACTCATTATCCGAAAAAGCATGCTTGTCCAAAGAACGGACAAGCATACGGTCAGGTATCAGCAACAACGATAAAGCACCATATCAAGGCCCCATGGGAGTGGGAGGCTAAGGAGCAGGGTTACTATTTCTGCTCTGATCCTGCCTGCGATGTGGTGTATTTCGGTCAGGACAATTCAGTCATCAAAACATCAGCGGTTCGCACGAAAGTGGGCGTTAAAGATCCATCGGGAGATGCCCTGATTTGCTACTGCTACGGCGTGACCAGAGGTGAGGCTGAGAACAACCCTGTGGTTCGGGACTTTGTGTTAGAGGAAACGAAACAGAAGCGCTGCTCCTGCACGACCAAGAATCCTGCCGGCAGTTGTTGTTTGGCGAGTTTCCCTAAGCGTTAAGGGGTTGCAGAGCATTTCTATGGCAGTGAAAGAGAGTGGCAGTAACTAGACTTTGGCCCAAGAGGAAAATCCGGTGTCACCGGAGTTTTGGGATGTGCGATTTTGGAATAAGCGCACGCCCTGGGATACGGCATCGACGCCACTGGTCTTGGAGCAATTCTTAAAAAGTACCCAGCAGACAGGGCGGGTTCTTATCTCTGGTTGTGGCTAGAACCTGGCAAACCAACGCAGACTCATACATCGAAGGGTTCAATCGCACCTGTTGGGATGAAATCCTAAACAGATACGTGTTTAAAGCCCTGAATGATGCAGCGAACTGAAGGACAACAGGACTCGAGCGTACAACTAGGAGCGGCCACTGGACTCACTAGGTGATCTGACTCTGTGGGAATATCTGGACAAATCAACCACACCGGAAAATTCTAATTACGAGTGACACTAAAATCGGAATATTTACAATAATGCAATGGCCACTCATGAATCATGAGGGCTCCCCTTTTCTTTGTTAAATATTTGATTACAACCAATCAGAGTTGATAACCTTCAGTTTTTAAAACCGAAGTGTCATGTAAAATCTTAATTAATCCATCTTGGTTATTTATATGAATGCCATGATTTAACGTAAGTCACACTTCTAGTGTCTGAATATAATTATTGGAGAGGATGCTCACGCTTTTATGAGGTTTCGCTGTATTAGGTGTTGCTTATATAATAATTTCGTTTTATTCATTGGCTCCAACTTTACTACCCCTCAAAAAGGAGAAATCATGAAAAAACGTATCAACCTGAAAACCATGCTAATTGCTTTCAGTTTGGCTTTCACCTGCCTGACAACAACAGCTTTCGCGGTACCAAATGACAGCGTCGCTCTCGGTGACTTGACCGAAGGGAAAATCCTGTTTGATATCAATCTCAGCACTCCAGAAAGTCTCCCCTTATACCTGAATGTCATCAAAGAAACCTATGACGGTATCGAAGCACAAGGTGTTACTCCAGATTTTGTAATCGCCTTCCGTGGTCCGGCAGTTTCTTTTATTACTTACGCGGCTTCTGATGCTGCGCTGGAAACCCAGATCGTAACATTGGCAGGGCTGAACGGTGTTAGATTTGAAGCCTGTTCCGTCGCCACGAGATTGTTTGGCATCGATAATGCTGACATCCTTGCTGACATCAACGTGGTTGGTAACACATTTATTTCCGCCGCTGGATTTGGTAGCAGCACTAAGGGGTACGCGACAGTTACCATTATGTAACCGTCGCCGTTCGTACACCTTAAAGCTGTAAAGGAAATTACTATGAAAAAAATATCAAAATGTACTCTACTTGCCTGTCTATTCGGCACGGTACTGCTGACCGCTGGTTGCGGTAGTGACTCCGATTCAACCCTGTACCCAGCAGAACCAAATGACCAGGTCGCTCTGGCCGGAGAAACCACTGGAAAGTTGTTTTTTGATGTCAACATAGCTGACGCCGATAAATTGGCGCTTTACTTCGATGTCATCTTGGAAACCAGCAATGGATTGAAAGACCAAGGCGTTGATCCAATGTTTGTCATCGCCTTTCGTGGCCCATCGGTCACCTTAATCGACGATAACGCCAACGACACCACCAAAGCATTGATTAAGACTATGGCTGCACTACCCAATGTTCGCCTAGAAGCCTGTTCAGTCGCCACGTCACTGTTCGGGGTCGATAATGCAACAATTCTTCCCGAAATTGCAGTCGTGGGTAATACTTTCATCTCCTCTATGGGTTATCAAGCCGTTGGCTATGCACCTGTTTTGATTCAATAGCTGAGTTAGTTCTACAGCGTCAGCAAAAAACAAGGGGGAAGAATAAACTTTATTCCATCCCCCTTAACCTGTACGCATAAACAGCCTCTGAGTTTCCTTTATAGTCTTGGCTGGCTATAACTTGATTTAACTGGCTTTAAGTCATGCCTTGTTTACGTAGCATAAGCACTGTTTAACTTTAACGTCGTATGTGCACCCATTTCTGTAACCGTATTATTACGCGGTTACGTTGTAGAACCCGGCACGCACATGGGTGCCAATTAAAGCTTTATATGATCGGCAAACTGGTCAATTCGGATTCTCTAGTTTTTCTTCATAACTTGAGTTTTGAATTAAGGCGGTTACTCCACAAGAGATTGTCTCATTTATCTGATTGTCGATGACCTCAATCACAGCCCCTGTAGTGCTCCAGTGAAATTGGCCATGCCCTGTAATCCACCTGGATTCTGCACGTATAACCTTTTCGTTTCCAAATCGCTATGGTCGCTACATGCCAAAGCCGACATTCGTCATGCGTGGTTTGGAGACCTAAGGTGAATTTGCCTAAGCGCCTGAAACAAAGAAATTCCCCAGTGGCGAGCACTGGGGAGGTGGAGAGGGGACGATCAAGTAAGCCGCTGTCGGCTAGTGATGACTGAAACGCTCAAACCCCGAGCTGTAGACTCGCCTGCCATCTTCATCCAGTACCCAGACGCCCTCCAGGTAACTGAGCTTTTCGGCCAGAGCCTTTGCCCGGTCCAGAGGCATCAGGAACAGGGTGGTGGAGAGCACATCGGCGTAGATGTGGTTGTTTGAGAGCACCACAGAGGTGGCCACGCCGCCCTGCTTGGGGTAGAGGGTGGTGGGGTCGATGATGTGGTGGTACTCCTTACCACCCACTTCGAAGTATTTGAGGTAGTTGCCGCTGGTGACCACGGTCAGGTTTTCGCCGGTTACTACCTCGGTGTAGCGCCTTTCCATCTGGTCACAGCCTGGGAGTTGGAAGTCGTGCTTACGGCACACTGGGTCCTCGATGGCGGTGACGAAGGGGCGGCCCTCGGGGTGGTGGCCGTAGTGGCGGATGTTGCCGCCGGCGTTAATTACCACAGAGCGCATCCCCTGTGCTTTGAGGTGGTCCAGTACCTTTTCCACCATCCAGCCTTTGGCGATGCCGCCGAGATCCAGGCTCATCCCCTCGGTCATGGTGACGCTGTGGTCAGCGGGGTCCAGCTGGATGTTGGCGATGCGGGTGTGTTCGGCGGCGGCGCGCAGTTCGGCATCGGTGGGTAGGCTGCACTCCCTCTCGTTGCTGGCGCCCTTAGTGCAGCGAAAGCGGTGCTGTCGCCACAACTGCACCACGGGGCCGATGGCGATGTTGAAGTAGCCTTCGGAGAGGCGGTGCCACTCCACTCCGGTCTGAATCAGCTCGAACAGCTCGGGGTTAACCCTATGGGTGGCGGTGGGATCCAGGTTGATGGATTTGATGTTCACCAATCCTGGATAGGTGTCGTAGTCCGAGGCCAGTTGGTGGTAGTGCTCGATGAGCTTGAGCGACTGGCACAGGGCGGTTTCCGCATCTTCGCCGCCATCATCCAGGATCTCGATGCTGATGGAGGTGCCGAAGTAGTCCAGGGTGTAGAGCACGCTGAGGTTCGGTTCAGACTGAATCAGCCCATGTTGCTGGCAAAAGCCATTGCTGGGGTCGGCATCCGATGCGTCGGCCCAGACGAAGGGAGCCAGCAGCAGGTGGGCAAAGATAAACAGCTGGGCGAGGCGGTCGATAGGGGAGTACATGGTGAGCCTCTCTGGAGAAAGAACAGCCGAAGCCCGTGCAGGGCTTCGGCTATGGGGTTAGTCGTGGGTGCGCACCACCTGGTCAGCACGCATCTCCTTGTAGAGAAGGTCGGCCTGCTTCAGGTAGGTGTCCCAGGAAGCGGAACGCTTGGTGAAGCCGGTTTGGGCGTAGCTGCCGGTGTCGCCGGTGGCGGGCAGGTCGTTGATGTCGAAGATGGAACCACCGTTTTTCACATGCTCATTCAGGGCATCAAACATGACGTTGAAGCCGATGCGGGCGGGCTCGACGTAGTACACCGAGTCGTACTTGGACTGGCGGTAGTGCTTCTTCAGCGAAGCGTCGCGGATCTCCTGCTTGGAGTCGGCGAAGATCTCGTCGTAGTACACGTTGACAATCTCTTTACTGCTGGTGTCCACCACGAAGCGCAGCAGTGAGGTAACGCCGGTCCAGCGGCCCTTGGCGTCGGTCAGGCGCTCGGCGTTCTGGTACATCTTCAGCTGGGTGCCTTCGTCCTGGATGCGGTCATGGATCTTGGCGGTCAGGGGCACCATCGACTGCTGGATGGAGTTGGAGGCGCCAGCCACGATATCCAGGCCCTGGTACTTGAGACGGTTGGGCTGCTTCAGTTTGTTGGCCAGCTTGGGATCGTAATCCGGGTTGGGCTCGAAGGTCAGTTTGTCCTTCTCCACCATCAGTTTTTCCATGGTCAGGGCGGATTGCACCCAGGCGGTGCCCTTCTTCTTGCCCATGGAGAAGTTGTACTCGGACATCCGCTTGGGTACGTCCTGGTAGATGCGGGTGTAGTAGTTGGGACGGCCACTCTCGTTAAACTCTGCCAGGATGACGTCGCTGGTGTTGGCGCTGTCCAGCACGATGATCATGCTGCCCATGTGCCCCTGACGGAAGCGGGCTTCTTCGTAGTAGTAGTCGCCCTTGAGCAGGCCCAGCTTGGGCTGAATGGACCACTTCAGTTTGAACTCGTCGTCCTTGCCCTCGGAGGAGCCCACGGGCTGGTATTCAGGCGCTGAGCCGTCGGTGCGCGGCAGGCTGTTGATCGCCTGCAGGATGCCGTTGGAGGAGAAGGTGGAGCCGGAGACGGCATCGATGCCTTCGTGGCCATTGTTGCTGACAATCTTCGGGAACAGGCGCTCGGCGTTGAGGTAGAGAGACTCGGTTTCCTTGTGGGACTGGGTGGTGATCTGCTGAATCTTGCCCTGTTCAACCTGCACCTGCAGGGTGATGTTGCTCTTCTTTCCCTTACCGGAAACCTCGTGGGTGCCGTCTACGTATTTGCCCTGGGGCGCCTGGCTGGCGCAGCCGGAAATGGCCAGGGCAACCAGGGTTGCGGCGGGTAGTGCGTAGCGGCGTGTGTTGTTATGTGCTGCCATCGATGGCTCCTAACTCGTTTGTAACTCGTTGACCGGGTCGGAGTTGACCTTTGACTAGCAGACTAATTAAACGCCGTGAGGGGCAATATAGTGGTTTTCCGTAGCGCGGGAAGAAGGGTGACCGGCTTCACACTGGGCGGAGCGGCCTGGAGTTTGGGCGCAAATCAGTTCTGGCAGAGGTGGGGCAGGGGCTGCCATTGCGGTGCCCGCTCTATGGGGTTTTGCCCCAGGAACTGACTGAGCAGTTGGTAGAGCGAGGGGGAGGCCAGGTTCAGGGCGATGGGATCGGTGAAGAACGCCTCCACACAGACCGCAAAGAACTCTGCTTCGTTCTCGGCGCCATAGGGGTCTATCCACAGTCGGTCCCAGGCCAGGTTCGCCTGGGCCGAGCCCTCGGGCAGGGATTGGGCCAACTCAGCCTGACGGCAGTGATTAACAAAGGCAGTGGGGAATGCCTCCAGCCACCGCTTTTGCAGGGCCGCAGGCAGCGCCGGCAGCCCATCGGCGATGCCGCCGTTGGCCATATCCAGCTTGTGGGCCAGCTCGTGGATCACCAGGTTAAACCCGCTCCACTGCCTGCTGTAACCCAGCTCAGACAGGGACAGGATCACCGGCCCCTGTTCCCAGGCCTCACCCGACAACTCCTCCACGCTCTGATGTTCGACGCCGTTGTCGTCCAGGTAGTGGCGATCGCTGACAAACTCCTCAGGATAGATCAGCAGCTCATGGAACACTCCATAGGCCTCCAGCCCCAGATTGAGCACGGGCAGGGCGGCCATTAGGGCGATGTCGATGCAGTGATCATCGGTGAGCTTGGCCCCCATCACCGGGGTAAAGCGCTTGTCGTGAAGAAAGCACCAGCCCAGCTCCAACAGGTGAGCCTGCTCGTCTGTGGAGAGACCATTAAGGATCGGCAGGGCATCCAGGTTCTGTTGCCAGCGGGCCCGGCGTTCATGGTCGAAACGGGCCAGCAGTTTCTGTCGCCGCCAGTTGGAGAAAAAGTCAAACATGGCCATAGCTTAGCCGCAGAAGCCAGGGAAGGGAATGGTTGGGAAAGTGACAACAAAAAAAGGCGGCCCGAAGGCCGCCTTTGTGTTTTGGGGGATTACTTGTTCTGCCAGTGCAGCATCTGGGCCCAGGCCAGGTAGGGTCGGTACCAGGTGACTTGACCATACTGACGCAGCACGTGCTTGTTGATCTCGGTAACACGGGCATCCCAGGGGGCCAGTTCAGACCAGTCGTAACCGGTGGCAATCTGGTCCCAACGCTTGCTGATGCCGCCGCCGGTGACGTCGTAGTGCAGCATGCCAGGTGCCATGAACACCTTGTCGGTCAGGGTCTTGGTCAGGCACTTAAGATCGCTGTCATCGGAGGCATAGCCTTCGTTGTAGGCGGTTACCATGAAGCCAACGTCCAGGTGGGCGTGGTTTACGTCTTCCAGCTTGTTGTCACCGCTGCTGTTGAAGGCGTAATCCCAGGTGCAGGTACCGTCACTGTTGTAGCGCATATGGTCGGTGAAGAAGCCGTGGATATCTCGTACCCGCTGCTCCATCACAGGCTCGCCGCCGTCCAGCCACTTGTTCACATAGATCATGGCGATACCCATGGTCATGTCGTGGTTGTAGGGCATGGGGTTGGAGAACAGCCCCGAGTCGCCATAGTCGCTGTTTTTGTAGTTAACGTAGAAGTAGGACCCCTGAATCGCACTGTTTTTGGTGGTGCTGTATGAGGAGTCGTGGCTGCGGATGATCCGCGCCGCTTCCGCCAGGTACTGGTCCGCCTTGGTTGTGTACTGAGTCTTGTTGGCCGACTTGATGTAGTCAGCAACCCGGGTGATGGCGTTCAGGATCTGGCCATCACTCAGCACCTCAATACGCCAGCCGTTGTAGGGGCGACGCCAGCCTGGAGCAGGTTTGCCAGGGTTGTTGAGGAAGTACTTGGGGGCCAGGTCGTAGGGCTGGCTACCCAGGTTCAGCTCGCCACGGGCAACGCGCTTCTCGTCGGTGTAGTTGAACATGTGGTCAATCAGTTCAACGGCGTAGTCCAGGTACTTGTCGTCGTTGAAGGTCTTGGCCATGGTCAGGTAGGAACGCAGCCAGTAGTGACCTTCCCAGGCAAACTTCTTCTGATCGTTGCCATTGGTGGTGTTCAGCAGGGGACGGCCATTGCCATACACATTGTTGAACTGAGCGTCCCACTCTGCCTGAGTCGCCAGCAGAGGACGGGGAGCGACCACGTTCTGGCTGATGGTCAGGAAGTCGCCTGAGCCGACACCGGACAGATAGCTGGCGTCGGTGCTGTTGCTCTTGGTTTCGATCACGCCCTGGCTGGCATTGAAGGTGTAGCCGCGAACATTGCTGTCGTTGCTGTAGTCAATCAGAGCCAGAGACTGAAGGGTACCCTTGCTGTAGCTGCTGCCGTTGCGGAAAGCTGCATCATAGCTGGCGTTGGTGGACACCGCGCCATTGTTGGTTGATACCGTGGTCTGGCCGTCGGAAGCGGTCAGAACGCCAGACTTTACGTTGATCTCTACGTAACGGGTCTGGTCGAAGGCGAACCTGCCATCGATGCGCACGGTGGAGCCGCCAAACTTGGCTTCCACGCTGTGGTGGCTGAACGCCAGGTAGTTGCCGTTACCGCTTATCAGGTAGCTCTTGGCATCGGCGTTGCCGTCAAGCTGGCTCAGCCAGCCAACAACGCGGTACTCACCGCCAGGCTGCCAGGTCTGCAGGTCCAGGTAGGCACCGTTGCCATCGAACTGCACCGCCTTGGCGTCGGCAGGCAGAAGCAGGCCAGCATCCGGGTTGGTCACCGGGGGATCAACTGGGTCTACAGGATCCACCGGGTCGACTGGGTCTACCGGGTCAACGGGATCAACCGGGTCTACTGGATCAGTCGGTTCGGTCGGGTCTGTGGGCTCGGTTGGATCAACAGGGTCCACTGGGGCATCAGACTCGGGGTAGAAGGCATCCCACTGAGCCTGGTCGAAGTGAGTAGGTTCGGGGTTAGACACACTCAGGTTGCCCTGGAAGTAATCAGAGCCGCTGGTGTTGTGCACAGTACCGTTGTTGCCGCCCAGCTCCACCATGCCTTGCTCGGCATCGAAGGCGTAGGTGCGTGAGTTGGCAGGGTCCGCGTAATCGATCAGGCTGATGGCTTGCAGGGCACCCTTGGAGTAGGTGCCGTTGCGGCGGTAGAGCCAGTCGAAAGAGACCGCAGTCGGATCAAAGGCTGTGCTGCTGGCAGAGGCGGTGGTGACACCGTCGCTGGCGGTCAGCTTGCCGTAGTCGATGGTCACATCGATGTAACGCTGACCGGCGAAGTCAAACTTACCCCAGATTCCGGGGAAGTCGCTGCCGTACTTCACCTGCACATCTTTGTGGGTGAAGCCGATAAACTCGGAGGTGCCGGAATTGCTCAGCAGGTAGGTGCGCGCGCCGCTGTCGCTGTCCAGCTCGGTCAGCCAGGCCACAACCCGGAACTTACCCTTGGGCTGCCAGGAAGCGATCTCACCGAAGTTGTTGACGCCGTCGAAGCGTACCGCCTGACCTGTGGTTGCAGGAGGCGTGGGCTCAACGGGATCGGTAGGCTCAACCGGATCAGTCGGCTCAACAGGATCTGTGGGCTCAACCGGGTCGGTGGGCTCAACGGGATCTGTAGGCTCAACTGGGTCAGTGGTGTCAGTGCCACCGAATACGGCTTGCCATTCGGCGTCGCTGAACACACTGCTGTCGGGGTTGGTTACCTGGTGAGTACCCACGGAGTAGTCACCGGTCTGTACGCCGGCGAGGGTGTTTACCCCACTGGTGCCACCCACTTCCGCCAGGCCCTGGTCGCTTTCAAAACCATAGGCGCGGGAGTTTTCCGGGTTGACCAGATCCATCAGGATGATCGCCTGTACGCCAGCCAGGGAGAAATCTTTGCTGCCGCGGCGCATCAGCCAGTTGTAGCCGACGCTGGTGGGGTCGATGGCGCTGTTGCTGATGCTGTGAGTCACCTGACCATCGGTGGCGGTCAGTTTGCCGAAATCGACGGTCAGATCCAGGTACTTGGTGGCGTTGAAGCTGAACTTGTTCCAGATACCGGGGTACTGGCCGTTCCACTGCCCCTGAACACTGCCATGGTTCAGACCGATGAACTCCTTGGATTTGGAGTCACTGAGCAGGATGGTGCGCTGATCGGCAACGGGGTCCAGTTCGCTCAGGTAGGCGATGACGCGGAACTTACCTGTTGGCTGCCAGGTGGCAATCTCGCCATAGGCGTTGTCACCGTTAAAGCGTGCAGCGGTAGACTCACCGGAAGGCGCAGGTTCGACAGGATCTGTCGGCTCCACTGGGTCGGTCGGTTCCACTGGGTCAGTGGGCTCTACTGGGTCGGTAGGCTCCACGGGATCGACACCGCCGTTGCCAAATGCGGCATTCCACTGACCATCGTCAAAATGGTCAGGCGCGGGGTTGTCGATGGTATGGGGGCCGGTGCGCCAGTCGCCTGTGCCAATGTTCACCAGAGGGTCAAAGGACGCGCTGCCGCCTACCTCGACCAGGCCTTTGCCCTGATGAAAGGCAAACGCTCGGGAATTGGCGGCATTCGCCAGATCGATCAGGGCCAGTCCCTGGATGGCACCCTGAGAGAAGTCGCTGTAACCGCGGCGATAGAGCCAGTCAAATGCGGTCGCAGTGGGCTGGATGCTCTTGTTGCGCACACTCCTGGTGGAGGTGCCGTCGGATGCAGTCAGCTTGCCGTAATCCACCTGGATCTCCAGGTAGCGCGAGGTGGCGAAATCCAACTTGTTCCAAACACCCGGATAGTCGCTGCCCCATTTACCCTGAACGCTGCTGTGGGTAAATGACAGGAAATCGGTGGTTGAGGATGAACTCAGAAGGATCGTCCTGTTACTGGACGTTGGATGAAGCTCGGCCAACCAGGCGACAACCTTGTAGGGGCCGCTGGGTTGCCAGGCATCAATCTTGGAATAGGCGTCGCTGCCGTTGAAATGAACGGCGTTGGATGCGGTTACGGTCGTAGGAAAAAAAATAGAGAGAAAGAAAACAAAAACAAGGGCATGCGATAGCGCACCACCTTGCCCAAGTGGTTTCCCCCAATAAAACTGCCGAGCCATAATGACAAGCCTCAATTTAGCTGGGCAGACAAAATGGCGACGTCAGTGAGGGACTGCGACTACAAGACACAACCTCCATTCTAATAAGGAGTTGTGTGTCCACAGTACACCATCGACATGAGGTAATCCCGCTATCATGGACCGAAGTCTTTAGACCGGAGATATTGCGTCCTTAGCTTTCGCTAAGTTTGCCTTTGTCTGCTGTCGTGGTTACAACAGTCGCTCGCAACATGTGGTTAACATTCCTTATGTGTTGCAAGCGACGCGTGTGCCCTAAGGCGAGGTTAGAATGCCTAATCAATGATCGAAAAACAACCTAATGTTTGGAAATGTAGGGTAAAAATGGCGCAAAGTGGTGTTTATCTAACCTTAAAACAGCCACTTCCGTGAGTGGTAAAAATTTTGTTATTTACTATGTGCAAAAGGTTCTTTGTCAGTAGGGAAAATTTAATTTAGGCGGACATTGTGTGAGGGGAGAATCTCATTTGTGAGAATTGTGTGGACAAGATCTGCCCGGTTGAGGGTGTTTTTTCCCGGGAGGTGGAGGGACCAGCACAGCCTGCCTAAACTTAGACCAGTTAAAGGAAACAGAGAGTTGACTTCGTGGACGAGACAAAAGTGCCGGTCAGCGAATGCGAGCAAAGGAAGGATGCCCCCCCTTTTCTGGTACAGCCCGATGAACTCGTCGACAGTCTGAGGGGCTGCCCGGATGGGACGCCTCTTTTGGTGGATGTGGACGATACCCTGTGGCTCAGTAACTCCACCGAACAGTTTATTGCTTCGGTACAGCCGTCCCTGCTGGTGGCTCTGCTGCTGCAATTTATGGACGTGTTGCAACCCTGGCGGTGGTTTACCGGCACTGAACAGCGCCATTACCGGGATCTCTATCGGGTCAAAGCTTTGCTTATCCTGTTTCCCTGGTCCAGGAAGCTGTGGGTCAGACGTGTCAGGCAGTTGGGGCCTGGGTTTGTTAACCACAGGCTGGTCGAACCGTTGCGGCGTCACCATGGTCCCATCTATCTGGTGAGCTACGGCTTTGACTTTATCGTGAAGCCCTTGCTGGAAGCCGCCCAAATTCCCTGGCCATTGCAGGTGAGTTCAACATTGGACAATGCAGTCCATTTCCGTCAGCAAGGAAAAGCGCAATCCATCAGGTTGTCTCTTGGTGAGAAGGTGTTAGGGCGAGCCTGGTGCGTCACTGACAGCATGCTGGACAGGGATCTGCTCGAGGCCAGCGCGAAGGGCTTGCTGTGCAGATGGCCAGAGAGCCGCCCTGTACGGGCAGGCATGGATCCCATGCTGCCCTTCGTGTATACCAAGAAGGTAAAGCGCCCCACGGAGAGCTACTTTACCCGATCCGTCATAGGCCATGACTACCTGACCATAGTGTTGGTGTTCGGCTTAACCAGCCCTGAGCCC
Organism: Ferrimonas sp.; assembly: GCF_048263965.1. Classification (NCBI taxonomy): domain Bacteria; kingdom Pseudomonadati; phylum Pseudomonadota; class Gammaproteobacteria; order Alteromonadales; family Ferrimonadaceae; genus Ferrimonas; species Ferrimonas sp. The sequence continues at coordinate 75,307 of NZ_JBLXDO010000006.1, forward strand.
CTGCTCACCTGTGCCAGCCTGTTTCTCTTCCTGCTCTCCTATTTCAGTGCCTATGAGATTGGCTATGCCGAGAATGACAGGCTGGGTCTGCTCTACGAGGCCAAGCCTAAGGTCAGTGAGGCGTTTCTCAGGCTGGGCAGTGCCTTTCGACCCTGGTTTGCCTGGGTGTGTGCCATGGCTCTGGCGCTACCCGCCGCCTGGCTGGCGCGGGATCTCAGTTGGGTGCCCCGGGTGTCGGGTATGCAGGGCATGGAAGCGACGCTCTCGGTCTGGATCAGCTTCATGCTGTTGCTCCTGGTGGTAAGAGGCACCTTCTTCTGGTTTAACCGCATCAGGGAGAGAGGACGCGCGGTACCCATGCTGCTGCTGCAACTGGCCAGAACCGCGGGGTATTTCGTTGTGTTCAGCTCTTCGCTGGTTGGGGCACTTTTCTGCTTTACCCACGGTCTGTCCAAATGGATACCCTATGTGACCTATCGATTTGGGGGGGAACGTAAAGGCATGCCGCTGCACCTGTTTAATGGGCTGATGCTGTTTATGGTGCTGCTGTTCTGCTGGGTATCCGGTGCGACAAGCTGGTCGCAGTTAACCCAGTGGCAGACGCTGGTCATTCTTGCCTATGTTGTGGTACGTGCCGCCAAGGATGTGTGGGGGTTCAGGGACGCGATGGCACCGCTTAAACCTGCGGACAGAGCAGAGCCCGGCGTATTGCCGACCGGTGTCGAGGAGGACAAGGGAGCCTGACGGAGGGGACTCTGTCGAAGCCACTTATTCAGGTGGTCATTTTGCTTAGGGGCAGCAATTGAAAGTCACGATTGTAGTCGTTGATGTGCTGCGTCCTGCTGAACTTCTCAGCCAGTAACTCCTGATGAGCCAACAGCCAGTCACGGTAATCCCGCTGGTTCTCCAGTAGCTGCTCCATGGCATCTGCCACCGAGTCGTCACTGTAGGGGTCGGCCACCACGCGAGCCGGAACATCGTCGAGAAAGCCGTCTATGCCGGTCTCTTCGGAATGCAGAATGGGGACGCCACTGAGCAGTGCTTCCACGTAGACCATGCCAAAGGTTTCATCGACACTGGGAAGCACCATGCCCCCATACTGGGGCAGGGCAGACAAAAGGCTGGTGTTGTCCATCTCGCCCTTGAGGATCACTCTGTCACTCATCTCGGCATGGTCGATCAACTTCCTGGCTTCGTCGAAGGCTGCAGCCGTGCCTCCACCAATGATCTCCAGGGTCAGATCAGGGTATCTGGGCGCCAATTTGGCCACTACCCGCACCAGGCGGGCGAGTCCCTTCTTTTTGAGCACGTTGAGATCCATGATGGAGACAAGGCGATCGGCCTGAAAGTCCGGTGTGGTATTCCAGTGGCGTTCGGCGACAAAGTTGGGCAGGAGTTTCTGTTTCTCCGCAGGAAGGTCAAATCGGGCGTTGAGCAGGGGTTTGAACCAGGCGGACACATAGTAGATTCGCGAGGCATCCTTCAGCTGCCGCTGGAAGAACAGATCATAGTGGGGCTTGTACTTGAGGATTTTGGCTTCCGCTTCGCCTCGTACCGACAGTGCCAGCGGAACCCTTAGCCAACGGGCCAGCCACCATCCGGCGATCCCCTCGAAGGCAAACTTGTGAGCATGGATCAGGTCAAAGCTGAGGCCTTCCTGACGTAACATCCGGCGAATGCGCCAGGCCACCAGGGTCATGCTGATAAACAGAAGCAATCCAAAGGGCAGGCCCCAATATTTCATCGAGGTGACATGCTGATCGCCCTGGTCGTCCCCCTGCAGAGCATTCACGGCAAAAGGGTTGGCGGTGCGCCTTAGGGCAAAGACCCGGTAGTCCACTTGTGGGTTGGCGCGAATGAAATGCCGAACCGCCGGGGTGTTGGTATCCCGGTTCAGTGAGGGGTACTCCACCGCCAGGTGAAGCACTCTCTTGCGGCGCCCGCCCATCTGGGGTGTGGGTGTGCCCGTCATGACTGATCCCCCCAGGCGTTAAACAGGAAGCTCAGGTTACCCAGCAGATAGCGGCGCCACATGCGCCCGGGCTCCTGCAGCAACCGGTAGATCCATTCGGCCCTCATGGCCCGGATCCAGCCGGGCGCCCGATGCACTTTGCCTGCGGTAAAGTCGAACAGGGCACCGACACCGATGGCCAGGGAGGCGCCGGTGTGGGGCTGGTAGTGCTCTATCCAGCGCTCCTGCCTGGGGTTGCCCATGGCCACAATCACCAGGTCGGCGCCACTTCGCTTTATGGTGTCACAGATCCCCGCCTGGGCCTCCTCGGGAGCAAAGCCATGGTGGTAGCCTACCCAGTGGTGATGGGGGTAGTGGTTTCGCCAGATGGAGAAGCAGCGTGAGACGCTCTCTTCATCGGCGCCCAGCAGGAACACCTTCAGCTGGTGGCGACTCTGTGCCAGGTATCTTGGGGTGAAGTCGGTGCCATTGAGGTTCTCGTTGAACCCGCGGCCATATTTCCAGCGACTGGCGATCTCCACGCCGACGCCATCGTTGACCACCAGAAAGCGGTTCAGTACCGATTGATACTCGGGATCCCGTCTGGCCAGGTTGATGGTATGGGCATTGGCGTAGGCCATCTTCAGAGGCGTCCTCCTTTCGACCGCGTCATCCAGCAGGTGAATCACCTCCTCGCCGCAGCGGGCGTCCAGGCGAACGCCCTGGATCACCCTCGGGGACTCCAGTTCCTGCCGGTAGGCGCGAATGAACTGGCGGGTGACGCCGGGCCAGGCGTAGCGCTCAGCTGCCTGTATTGCCTGAGTGCGTTGGTCGACGTAACTCCCCTGGCACTCCTCCATGTAGTGGTGGATGGCCCGGGCGGCGTCGCCGGGGTCGTCGAAATCCATGACGCGTCCCACCTTTGCCCTGTCGACGATGCGACGAAAGCTTGGAATGGGGGAGGCCAGAGGAATGAGTCCCGCAGACATCCCCTCCACCAGGGTGAGGCCAAAGCCTTCATACTCTGAGGCGCTGACGATAAAACTGGAGTCAGAAACCCGTTGTCGGATCTGCTCATCGGAGAGATCCGTTTCGATGGAGACGCACTCTTCCAGAGACAATTGCGAGATCAGCTGGCAGAGGCGTTCGAGGTTGTTATCCCAGTTCCGGCCAACGATTTTAAGCCTGGCCTGAGGTTGGAGTTTGCGCAGCTGCTCCATGGCAAACAGCAGCTTGTCTATCCGCTTATTGTCGGAAAATCGCCCCAGACACAGCAGGTGGGGAAGCAGATTTTGACTTCCCAGGTTGGAGAATTTGCCAATCTCCACGCCGTTTTCCACCAGCTCAAGCCGATCCTGAGTCAAAGGCTGAAACAGTTCGGCATCATTGATGCTGCAGGCGAAGACACGGCTATAGGCGGTCAAGGTGCGGCGAGTGACCGTGTGAAAGTAGGCCTGTTTCAACGAGCGGGCAAAGTTGGTGTGAAAGAAGCCACCGTGAGTGGAGAGGAACATCGGTTTTTTATGGCGACGACGAGTCAGCGCCAGGTAATCGGCAAAGAAATCGACGCCATGCACATGAATCAGGTCGAAGCTCGCCAGGTGCTTTAAAACGGCCGGAGCGATGGGGTATTTGTAGCTGCCTCTGTAGGGGATACGGATGACCGGAATCCCCTCGACCAACTCCTGATCCGGCAGAATCTCCTCGCTCTGATGGAAGACGCGATTGACTGTGAGCACCCGGGCGTCCAACCCCTGGCGGCGCTGCTCGGTGACCAGACACTTGACGAAGTTCTCCAGCCCACCGATGGCGGGAGCAAACTGACGGACAACGTGGAGTATGCGCATCCTGGCTCCTACTTGTAGATCTGAACCGGTGGGGTGTTAAAGAAGAATCGCACCTTGCCCCAGTTGGCACGCATCTTCATCAGGTAGCGAAAGCTTCGCCTGCTGCTCAGTGGACCGCAGACCAAGGCGAGGGCGCCCGCCACACAGGCCTGAGCGGCGGCCCGGCTGCAGTGCCAGACTCTGGCGGGTAGGGGCAGGGCCGAGAAGAAGATCACCGCATAGGTTTCCCCGATGCGCGTTGCCTTCCTCATCAAATAGTCCTTATTGAGCCGATTCTCCTCGACGGTCTCCGACACCAGCGCCTCCCTGCAGCTGACGAGGCGGGCGCCCCGCCGGTACATGCGATTGAAAAATTCGGTATCGCCGCCACCGGTGATGCCAAAACGGGGGTCGAAGGGGGCCTTGGGGTCGGGCAGAACCGTGCGGCTGACCAGGGCATTGCAGGTGGAGCCGACGCTCATCTCTGTTCCTGTGGGGGGCGTGTATTTCCTGAAGAAATCACCGTCGAGAATCCACTTCGGCGTCTGGGGCGGGTAATCGATGTGGACCGCCCCCAGCACCACGTCGGCGTTATGGAAGTGGGCACACTGAAGCAGGGACGCCAACCAGTCGGGTTCGGCGATTTCGTCGTCATCGATGAAGGCCAGCCAGTCGCCTTTGGCGTTCTTTACCGTGGTGTTGCGGGCGCAGCAGATGTTCTTTTCCGGTTGAATCTCATAGTGGACCCGAAAGGTGGTGCTTCTTCGAAAGGCATCAACCACCGCTTTGCCGGATCCCTCTGCATCGTTGTCGGCGATGGAGATCTCCATGGCCACACCGGGAGGCAGCTTTTGCGCCTGGAGACTGCTCAGCGTTTCCAGCAATTGTGGACGTTTGTAGGTGCACAAGCAGACACTGATGGTCTCCGTCATCGGGTTCTCTCCTTGTCCATATAGAGGCGGGCCACCAGGGCCAGCATCAGAAGTTGAATCACCCAGAGGGAGTGGCTTCCCCTTAAAAGGCTGCTCTCGGTGATGTTATGCAGCAGGGTTAATAGTAGTAGGATCCAGCAGAGGATGAAGAGTCCGGGGTGTTGCTCCTTTATGGCTCCGGACTGGCGGGCAAATTGGACGATAACCAGCAGATAGACGGACAGGCCAATGACCCCGAGCTTGGCGAGCAGGTCCAGGTAGCCGTTGTGCCCCTGATTGAGCAGGGTCAGAAAGCCCCGCCCATGAACGATGTTGGGGGAACTCAGCCCTATGCCCCAGAATGAGCCATAGCCGTGGCCCAGCAGCCAGCGCTTGTCGATCTGCTCCAGCAGAAAAGCCCAGATATAATCTCGCCCGGTGAATCCGGTATCAGACATGAACAGGGCGAGAAACTGCTTGATGTGCCAATCATTCCAGGCCAGCAGTACGAACACGGTCAACACACTCAGGGTACTCAGCACCAGCATCAACAGCCCCAGGTTGAGTTTGAAGGTGCGTGCCAGGGACTGTGCGCCAAACACCATGCCCGGCACCAGAAAGAACAGGCCTATGGAGGTCTTGGAAACGGACAGCAACAGCAGACCAAACCAGAGGAGCAGATAAAGGTTGTTGTAGAAGCGGCTGATGCTCTCCTTGTTAAAAAAGCGCACCGCTATGCCGATGAACAGGGCCTTGAGTGCCACCGCCCCCATCACGTTCTTATGGCCGTGAATGCCGTAGAAGTAGCCCTCAATATCAAAGCTGCCCAGACCCACTGCCACAAGGTTCAGCCCCAGGGCCAGGGTGCCGGTTCGGTAGATCACCAGGGGCAACAGGTAGGGGCTTCGCAAGTAGCAGACTCCGACGAAAATGGAGGTCATGACGAAGATCAGCAGCACAGTTCGGCGAAAGGCGATACCCGGCGCCAGTGCCCAGAGCACGCTGAACATCGCCAGTGCGGCGATGATCACCAGGGGCCATTGAGACATCAGCATCTGTTGGAACCGCTGTGGCTGACGGGCGATGACGTACACGGAGATCCCCATCAGGCCTATCCAGAACAGCTGATTGAATCGGTTGCCCGTCGAGGTGCTGGCGGAGTGGGCGCCCACCTCGAGATCCTCCAGTTCCACCGCGGCGGTCAGCTGAGGGGTGAGCACATCGAAGGAGAGGGCGGTTACCAGAGCGATGATCAACACTGCCAGGAGGTTGTTCTGAGTGAAGACCCGGCTGTCTCGCCCCACAAACCAACTTATCAGCCCCCTAATTATCATTGGTGACTCCTTGGGCTATGGGCTCCTGTCTTGGTCTTTGTAATAGTCTCAGCACATAGCCAAAGGCCACCGCTTCTCCAATGATCACCGACACCACCACCCAGGCGCCTCCGCCGGTAAGGCCGATCAGGACCAGAGAGGAGAGGGAGAAGAGGGCACCCCACAGCGTCGCCTTGGCCAGGGGCTTGAAGCGGTTTTGAGCCTGAATGGCCGCACTGCCGGTGGCGCGCAGATGGAACAGCAGGGTGACGATGGCCCACTGCAGGGTGACCCAGCCGACATTGCGGTAGTCGTCGGAAAACAGGTAAGCATCCAGCAGTGGCCAGAACAGGTACAGGGCGAGACTGAACAGCAGGTTAAACAGCAGGAAGCCAATGAGCCCCTGCCGAACCAGTTTTTGAAAGGCTTCCTGTTTCCCTTGGGCATTCAGGCGGGCCAGTGTCGGCTTGGCGACCCGGGTCCAGGCAGAGGTGATGATGTTCAGTGGTCCAAAGAAGACCCGGCCGGCCTGGATAAAGCCCACCATGGTGGAACCAAACAGCAGGCCCACCACGAAGATGTAGCCGCGGTTCTGAATTTCGGTGGTGGATACGCCCACCAGAGACCAGCGAGACTGCTGCCAGACCGGCGCATACTGTGTGGCCAGCTGCCTCCAGCCCAAGGGCTGCAGCAGGGGAAGCTCTTTGGCCATCATGTAAGCCAGGCTCAGCAACTGGCTGATGCACAGCAACCACAGCAGTTGGGTCAGAGAGACGTTTGCCCAGCCCAGTTGCCACCAGAGCAGGCCGGCCCCAAGGGTAAAGAGCAGCACAAAAGCCAGATCCGCCCAGAGGACCGGCATCAGCTCCAGTTCCGCAGACCAGCGGCAGCGAAAGTACTCTCTCAGCAGCCGGATGACGAAGAACAGGGAGACAAGGGCGGGGGAGACGTAAGATTGGTTCAGCCCGGGCACCATCTGCAGCAAGGTGCACCCTACAGCGAGTGCGATAAGGAAGAGGACGTTACCCCAGGAGAGGGTTTGCCTCAGTGATGCCGGGTTCTCCCGGGCCGGCACCAGCACCGAATAGGGGGTGTTGATCAGCGCATTCTGCAAGCTGATAAAGACGAAGGTCAGGGTAAACAGAATGGAGTAAACCCCGAACAGGGCCGGGGTCCAAAACTTAATCAAAACCAGGTTAAGTCCAAAGTTGAAGGCGCTCAACAGTCCCTGGTCGATGGCCGACACCACTACCTTGGATTTCACCCTGCCTCCAGTTGCATTGCCACTCTTCCTAATAAGCCGGCGCAAGCCTCTGATTTTCAGCTTAGACGCAGATTCAATTTCCTGCGCTCTTTCTGCCACTTGCCGGGCGGCCCCAGGATCCACTGCTATCCTTTAGCCCATGGAGCGATGGCGCCCCACTGTGTTGGCGCACAAATCAGCAATGGAGCAGGCACTATGGCGACACTTCTTCCCGTGGTACTGGCCGGTGGTGCCGGAACCCGTCTCTGGCCCCTTTCCCGGACTCTGTTTCCCAAGCAATTTCTTCCCCTGGCTGGCGAACATTCCATGCTGCAGGAGACCCTGCTTCGGCTCTCCGACGTCAAGGTCTCGCCGCCAACGGTGATCTGTAACGAAGATCACCGCTTTATTGTTGCCGAGCAACTCAGAGGCATCGACCTCCTGGGGCGGATACTGCTTGAGCCGGTGGGGCGCAACACCGCCCCGGCCCTTACCCTGGCAGCCCTGGTGCATCAGCAGGAGGACCCGCTGTTGCTGGTGCTGGCCGCAGATCATGTCATCAAGGATCAGGATGCCTTTACTCAGGCTCTGGAGGCTGCCATTCCCCTGGCTGAGGAGGGCAACCTGGTGACCTTCGGGGTGGTGCCGGACTCGCCTCATACGGGCTACGGCTACATCCGTCGGGGGGATGCCCGGGGTCAGGGCTTTGCCGTCAGTGAGTTTGTGGAGAAGCCGGACACGGCTCGGGCTAAGGCTTACCTCAAGAGCGGCGACTACTACTGGAACAGCGGCATGTTTCTGTTCCGGGCCAGCCGCTTCCTGCAGGAGCTGGGTCGGCACCGGCCGGCGATACTCGATGCCTGTCGCCAGGCAACCCAGGAGTTGAGTCAGGATCTGGACTTTATCCGGGTGGCGTCTGAACCCTTTGAGGCCTGCCCGGAGGATTCCATCGATTATGCGGTGATGGAGCATACCGAGGATGCGGTGATGGTGCCCCTGGATGCGGGCTGGAATGATGTGGGGGCCTGGTCGGCCATCTGGGATGTGCGTCCCCACGATGATCAGGGCAATTCACTGAGGGGCGATGTGCTGACCCACGATTGCGAAAACTGCCTGATTCAGGGGCAGGATCGCCTGGTGGCCGCCGTCGGGGTGGCGGACCTGGTGGTGGTGGATACCCAGGATGTGGTGTTGGTGGCCCATCGCGATCGTGCCCAGGAGGTTAAGCATCTGGTGGAGGATCTCAAGGCCCGGGGACGTAACGAGGTGGTGTGCCATCGCAAGGTGTTCCGGCCCTGGGGCAACTATGACTCTATCGATCATGGTCAGCGGTATCAGGTTAAACACATCACGGTAAAACCCGGTGCCAAGCTGAGTGTGCAGATGCACCATCACAGGGCTGAGCACTGGGTGGTGGTCAGGGGAACGGCCAAGGTGACCAATGGCGAGCGCACCTTCCTGGTGACAGAGAACGAGTCCACCTACATCCCGGTTGGGGTGGTGCACGCTCTGGAGAACCCGGGCAAGGTGCCCTTGGAACTGATTGAGGTCCAGTCTGGGGCCTACCTGGGCGAGGACGACATAGTGCGGTTTGAGGACAACTACGGACGGACCTGACTTATGGACAAGTTAACCTGCTTTAAAGCCTACGACATCCGTGGCCGGCTGGGCGAGGAGCTCAATGAGACCATCGCCTGGCGCATCGGCCGGGCTTTTGCCCGTTACCTGAATGCCCAGACCGTGGTGCTGGGCGCCGATATGCGCCTGAGCAGTGACGGCCTCAAGCTGGCGCTGGCCAAGGGGCTGATGGAGGAGGGGTGCGATGTGGTGGACATCGGCATGGTCGGTACCGAGGAGGTGTATTTTGCCACCCGTTACCTGGAAGCGGACGGTGGCATCGAAGTGACCGCGTCTCACAACCCCATGGACTACAACGGCATGAAGCTGGTGCGGGAGCAGAGCAAGCCCATCTCTGGAGACACCGGCCTCAATGAGGTACGGCGTCTGGCGGAGACCGGGGAGTTTCCTGAAGTGGATCCGGCCCATATGGGGCGCCTGAGGTGCTGCAACCCCTTGGATGAGTATGTAGACCACCTGCTCAGTTACATCGATATCACCGCCCTGGAGCCGATGACACTGGTAATGAACGCCGGCAACGGGGCGGCCGGACATGTGGTGGATGCCATCGAAGAGGTGTTTGAGCGGGGGGGAATTCCGGTGACCTTTATCAAGGTGCACCATGAACCAGACGGTCACTTTCCCAACGGCATCCCCAATCCCCTGTTGCCGGAAAACCGAGCCGCCACCAGCGAAGCGGTACTGGCCCATGGCGCTCAGATGGGCATTGCCTGGGATGGTGACTTCGACCGCTGCTTCCTGTTCGATGAGCAGGGCCGTTTCATTGAGGGGTACTACATCGTCGGGCTGCTGGCCCAGGCGTTCCTGTCCCATCATCCCGGTGCAAAGATCATTCACGATCCCAGGCTTATCTGGAATACCCAGCAGATAGTGCAGCAGAGCGGAGGGACGCCGGTACAGACCAAAACCGGCCATGCCTTCATCAAGGAGCGGATGCGGGCCGAGGATGCGGTGTATGGGGGTGAGATGAGTGCCCATCACTATTTCCGTGATTTCGGCTACTGCGACAGCGGCATGATTCCCTGGTTGTTGGTGTGTGAGCTGATGAGCCGCAGTGGTCAGGGGTTGTCAAAAATGGTGGATGAACAGATCCGCGCCTACCCCTCCTCCGGGGAGATCAACTTCAAGCTGGCCTCTCCGGCCCGAGCCATCAACCGGGTAGTGCAGTTCTACCGGGAGGAGGCACAGGAGCTGGATGAAACCGATGGCATCAGCATGAGCTTCGAGTTGCCTGAGGGGGCGTGGCGATTCAACCTGCGCAGTTCCAACACAGAGCCTGTGGTCAGGCTGAATGTGGAGTCTCGTGGCAACGCCGAGCTGATGAGGCGCAAGACAAAAGAGATTTCAGCCCTGCTGAACGACAGGCCCTGAGTGCCTGAATTGTGGGGCCCGGGCTTTGCCTCTCAAGTCGTCGGGCCGAATCCTTGCCTGTAATCTCTTGGTTTCTACTGAAAATATTCGTCTACGCTTTATAGGGTAACCAGAGTCGTACCTCAAGGATGAGCTGAAGCGATGGGCGTTTCGCCTGCGGGATAACTTTGAAGCGGAATTCGGGGATATGCATTCAGCGTCACCGCAACACAAGAGTCTTAGCTTTTCTCGCTTCCACGGGTTTGCCGTGCTCTTTCGGCTGGTCGACATTGGCATAGTGCCCTTCAGTCTGCTGCTGGCACAGGAGCTGATAGGCCGTCAGCTCAGCGATCCCCTGATGGCCTCCATTCTGGCCATTCTTGGATTTTCCTTCTTTGCCGAGTCTCTGGCCCTCTATCGCTCATGGCGCTCAACCCGGCTTATTGAGCTGCTGATGACCAACTGGTCGGCCTGGCTGCTGTCCGGTCTGTTCGTTTTGGGGTGCAGTTATCTGATGCCCGCCAGGCTGTCCATGGATCTCCCCGTACTGATCGCCTGGGCGGTGATCGGCATGCTGGTGTTTGGCGCTTTCCGGGTTCTGTGCCGGCAGATGATCTTCACCTTGAGGCGTCGCGGTTTTAATACTCAGACGGCGGCAATCATCGGGCTGACCCGCTCCGGGGTTGCCATGGCGAAAAGCCTGGAGGAGAACCCTCAGTTGGGGATCAGGATGATCGGCTTTTTCGATGATCGAGACCCGGAGCGCGTCGATGGTCAGGAGGAGAGCGAGCGGCCGCCGATACTGCTGGGCAATGTGGACCAGGCGATAAAGCTGGCGCGCAGCAACGCGGTGGATGTGCTCTATATCGCCATGCCCATGAGGGCAGAGGAGAGGATTACCGAGATTCTGATGATGTGCGGCGACAGCACGGCGGCGGTGCACATCATTCCGGACTTTTTTGTGTACAACCTGCTTCATGCTCGCTGGCACGAGGTGGGAGATGTGCAGTCGCTGAGCGTCTATGACTCCCCCCTGGATGACCTGACCAGTTGGGTGAAGCGGGTGGAGGACATTTTCCTCTCCACGGTGATTCTGGCCATAGTGGCTCTGCCCATGTTGCTCATCGCTGTCGCCATCAAGCTGACTTCGCCGGGACCGGTGCTGTTCAAACAACACAGGTATGGCCTGGATGGCCGCAAAATTAAGGTGTGGAAGTTTCGCTCCATGATCACCATGGACAATGGGCCTGAAGTGCGACAGGCCACCAAGGACGACCCCAGGGTGACCCGGCTGGGAGGCTTTCTGCGACGCACCTCTCTGGATGAACTGCCCCAGTTTTTCAATGTACTCAGCGGGCAGATGTCGGTGGTGGGCCCCAGGCCCCACGCCGTGGCCCACAATGAGCAGTATCGTGCGCTGATCAACGGCTACATGCTGCGCCACCATATGAAGCCGGGGATCACCGGCTGGGCGCAGGTGAATGGCTGGCGAGGGGAAACGGACACACTGGATAAGATGCAAAAAAGGCTGGAGTTCGATCTGGCCTACATACGCGATTGGTCGGTCTGGCTGGACATCAAGATCGTGGTACGGACCGTGTTTCAGGGTTTTACAGGCTCTAACGCTTACTAAGGAAAGGAAAACGACTATGACAACGCTCAGGCCTATGCTGGTTGCTGTTGCGGCAGTACTGCCCTTCAGTGCTTTAGGGAATGACTACCAACCTGCAAACGTAGAGATGGGAGGGGGCTGGAACTTCATGCCTCAGGTGGGCGTGGGGCTGGGGTATGACGACAACACCGCCCACTCCAACACCGGTGCCATCGACAGCTGGTTCTGGGAACTGAGCCCTGAATTCCTGATTCATGCCGGTAATGATGTGCGGAGCTATCAGATCAGCTACCTGCTCACCGACGCCAATTATGAAGACAGCAGCGAAGATGACTACACCGACCACAGGTTCAAGATCGACGTCCATCATGAGTTTACTCGACGCCACAGGCTGGATTTCAACTACGCCTATTATCGCAACCACGAGGCCAGGGGCCTGGGCATAACCGAAGGCTTCGGTCAGAACTTTAACGAAGTGGCGGAGTTTGATGTTCACGATGTGGGCGTGATCTACGGCTTTGGCGTGCCCTCGGCCAAGTTCAACCTGGACCTTGAGCTGGGCTATTACGATAAGGATTACACCAACCTTGAGACCATCTCCCAGTTCCGTGACTACGACAGTGTCATGGGGCGAGCCACGGTCTACTGGCGCCTGAGTCAGAGAACCTCTCTGCTGGCTGAATGGGTGGGTGAGGATAAGACCTACGACCGCAATGCCGTTGGGGAGGCCTCACGAGACAGCTTCGATCAGAAGTACCTGGCGGGTCTGCGCTGGGATGCCACCAGCAAGACATCGGGCACCATCAAGTTGGGTTTCGAGGACCGCAGCTTCGACTCCAGTAGCCGGGAGGATTTTGACGGCTTTGCCTGGAGCGCCGCCCTGGACTGGAAACCCAGAACCTACTCCACCTTTACCCTGGAAGGGGGCAGCCGTGCCAAGGACCCGGATACCCTGGGTGACTATGTGGAGGAGAACAGTCTGGGCCTGCGCTGGAAACATGAATGGCGCAGCCGCCTCTCTACTCTGGCATCCATCCGCTATCTGGATGAGAGCTTCACCGGCATTGATCGAGACGATGAGTTGTGGGAAGCCACCTTAGGAGCCACCTTGGTATGGAAGCGTTGGCTCTCCACCGAGTTCGAGTACCGCTATGCGGACCAGAGCTCCAACATCGATAGGCTCAGCTATGACAAGAACCTGTTCCTGGCGACTGTGCGCCTGTCTCTGTAGTGCGCTGTTTGCACTGCTACTGAGTCTGCCGGCGGCGGCCGCCGCCGGCGATTACCAGCTCAGTTCCGGTGACACCATCTCCATCCACGTCTATGGAGAGGATGACCTTACCCTGCAGACCCGGTTGGGTGAATCCGGGGTGATCAACTACCCCTACCTCGGGGTTATCAAGGTTAAGGGGATGACGGTTGCACAGCTGGAGAGCCGCATTGTGGGTGGGCTTAAGGGCGACTACCTGATCAACCCCAGTGTCCACGTCAGCATTCTTGAGTACCGACCGTTCTACATCTACGGCGAGGTAAAAGCCCCTGGCGGCTACCCCTACCAGCCGGGGCTGACGGTAGAGCGAGCGGTGGCCCTGGCCGGAGGATTGACCGAACGGGCCTCCACCAAGGATATGACCATAAACCGTGTGGTCGGTGGCAGCGAGAGAAGCATTAAGGTCTCCATGTCCACCTCAGTTTATCCCGATGATTCCATTCTCATCAAAGACAGCTTCTTTTGAAGGGAGAGCCGATGTCCAACATGGCCATTCAGATGGAGAAGGACAGCTTCGCTACAGAGCGTGATGTTGACCTGACTCAGTACTTCAGGGTGCTGTGGCGCTTCAAGGGTCGCATCATTCTGTTTGCGATGTTTGTCACCGCCATCGCCGTTGCCGTGCTGTTGAACATCGAGCCCATGTACAAGGCCAAGTCCAGGTTGCTGATTGAGTCGGAGCAGGCCAAAGCGGTCTCCATCGAGGATGTGTATGGCCTGGACTCATCGCGACAGGAGTATCTACAGACCCAGTTTGAGATCATCAAGAGCCGTCAGTTGGCTGAACGAGTAATGGAGCGCCTGGAACTGGTCAGGCACCCGGAGTTCATTCTGCCGGAGCGCCCCGCCTGGCAGGAAAAAATTCTCAGCTATATCCCCACCGCTCCCAACCAGGACCCCATGGAGGTGGTTCGGGATTGGTTTGCCTGGCTGCCCATTGACTTAACTCCCGATCCGGTTAACGAGGCTCAGAAACTGGCGACACGAAAGGTGTTGCTGCTCAATGAGTTTTCCCAGCGACTGTCGGTCTCTCCGGTTCCCCAGACCCAGCTCGTCGACATCGGCTTTTTCGCCCATAGCCCTCAGCTGGCGGCGCTGGTGTCCAATACCATGGGCGAGATCTATATCGAGAACCATCTGGAAGCCAAACTTGCGGTGACCCGTAAGGCCTCCGAGTGGCTCAGCTCACGTCTGGATGAGTTGCTGGTCGGGCTGCGCAACTCCGAAGAGAAGCTCCAGGCGTTTCGAGAGAAAGAGGGGTTGTTGGAGTTGGATGGCTCAGTAGGCACCGCGTCCAAGGAGATCAACGAACTGACCGAGCAGTTGGCCATTGCCCGTCAGAAGCGGGAAGAGGCGCGTTCGCTGCTGAACTTGGTGCGCCAGAAAGGGGTGAATGACATCGACAGCCTGGAGGGGCTGGCGGAGATCAGCGGTCATCCCCTGATTGAGCAGGTGAAGCAGGCTGAGGTGACGGCGTCCGCCAATGTGGCCGAACTCTCTCGCCGCTATGGCCCGAAGCACAGTAAGATGATCGCCGCCAAGGCGCAGTTGACTGAGGTGCGATCCAACATGCGCACCCAGGTTCGTCAATTGGTTCGGGGCATCGAGCAGGAATACCAGGCGCTGGTGTCTGCCGCGGCGGCGTTGGAACGTCGACTTGGGGGGATCAAGTCCCAGTACCAGGAGCAGAGCCGGGTTGAGGTGGAGTATCGCGAGTTGCAGCGTGAAGTGGAATCCAACCGGCGAATCTATGAAACCTTCCTGAACCGCATGAAGGAGACCGGCGCCGTGGCCGACTTTGACGCCGCCCACGCCAGGTTTACCGACCGGGCTGAGCCGCCTCTCTATCCCTCCAAACCCAAGAAGAAGATGATCGTGGTGATGGTGGCCTTTATGTCCGGTCTGTTTGCCTGCGCCTTTGCCCTTATCTACAACACCCTGACGGATACCATCACCGCCGGTGATCAGGTGGAGAGTAAACTCTCCGCCAAGTTGCTGGGGGTGATACCGGAGCAGAAGACCCGCAAGCGCCTCAAAGCCGACCACTTCTTTTCCAAAGATGCCCACAGTTTCTCCGAGGCGTGGCGAACGGTGCGAACCGGCTATCTGCTGACCCATGTGGAGGATGGCTCCAAAACCCTGTGCGTGACTTCGACGGTTCCGGGAGAGGGCAAAACCACCAGTTCCTATAACTTGTCACTGGCCCTGTCCCAACTGGAGCGGGTGTTGCTGATCGAAGCGGACCTTAGGAAGCCGGTGGTAGGTGAGATGCTGGGGCTGCCCAACTATCAGCCTGGGCTATCGAACCTGCTCAGCGGCACCCATAAGCTCAATGATTGCATTTATACGGTGCCCGACACCGAGTTGGATGTAATGGTGGCCGGCACCCGGGTGTCCACTCCCCTGGAGCTGATCGCGTCTCAGGGGTTCAACAACCTGCTGGAGAAACTGAAAGGACATTATGACCGGATTTTGGTGGACACGGCGCCGGTGGACGTGGTGAGCGATGCCCTGGTGATCTCCCGTAGGGTCGATTCGGTGGTGTACGTGGTGAAGTGCGGCAAGGCGCGTCGGGAATTGATCTCCAAGTCCCTTGGCAGACTGTTTTCCGTTCACGCCAGGGTGGATGGAGTGGTGCTCAATGGAGTGCCCAAGGATCTGGCCACCTATAAGCGTTATCAAAGCTACTACGGCACGGGTACTGCGTCATGATTGACCTCCATTGCCACTTGTTGCCGGGCGTAGACGACGGTGCCCGGGATATGGAGGAGGCCCTGGCCTTGGCCAAGTTGGCGGTGGAGCAGGGGATCACCCATTCGGTACTGACCCCTCACATTCATCTGCGTCACTACCCCAATACCTTGGAGTCTCTGACGCCCCACTATCAGCAGTTCAAACGCACCCTCAAAGAGAGGGATATCCCACTGCAAGTCGCCCTGGGGGCCGAGGTGCGTATGGCGCCGGAACTGCTGCTTGGCGGCGCGTGGAAAGCCTTGCCAAAGCTGGGAAAATCTCAGGATGGAAAACCCGTGCTGCTGCTGGAGATGCCCTACAGCCATGTGCCAGCCGGCACCGACCAATTGCTTCGCTGGCTGATAGGCCAGGGCGTGCAGCCGGTCGTGGCCCACCCTGAACGCAACCGGGAGATCATCGCCCATCCCAGCCTGGCGATGACCCTGAAGGGCACCGGAGCCTGGCTTCAAGGCACCTTGAGTGCCTTGGGAGGCAGTTTCGGAGAAGAGATCAGAAAGGTCTCCTGGGAACTGCTGCGAAAAGACGCTTACCATTACCTCGCCAGTGATGCCCACCGCATCGACAAACGCTCCACCCGGGTGGAACATGTGCTCAAGCTGTTGACCGAACAGGTGGGCAGTGAGCTGGTCACCACCTTGACCCATGACCGGCCCTGGGCTCTGGTGGCATCGAGGTTTTAAAGCCCCAGTTGCTCAGAGAGCTGGCGGATCTGCTGCTGCCACTGCTGCTGTTTTGCCGGCTTCTGATGCCTGTCCTTGCGAGCAAGGTCATCGGCAAGCAGTTGCTCCAATTGGCACAGTCTCTGTAACAAAGCCTCCTCATCCATCTCCGGCTTTGTTTCAGTGCAGTCAGCCGAAAGCACGGGTGTGTCGCTCATTTCCGTCACTGACGACAACGCCTGTAGCCGCTGATAGGCCTCTTCAGGAGCGTTGACCTCGGTAAGCGTCTGACCGTCGATATGCCAGAAGCGGTTGCAGCAGTGTTCGATAAAGTCCCGATCGTGGCTGACCATGACGATGGCCCCCAGGTTTTGACTGAGCACGGTAGCAAGCTGAGCCTTGCCATCCAGGTCCAGGTGGTTGGTGGGCTCATCAAGCAGCAACATTGGGTAGTGCCCCAGATTCAGCCCAGCCAGCAGCAGCCGAGCACGCTCGCCACCACTGAGCTTGTTCACCGTCTTTGAGTGACTGCCGTAATCAAAGCCCGCCTTGATCAGCGCCATCTTCAGAGTCTCTTCAGGCAAGTCAGCGCTGCGGCTTATGGCGGCCAGTAAAGTCTCGTTGTCATCAAGCTGCTGCTGCTCCTGATCATAGAAGCCCAGAGTGCAACGGGGATGAAAGGTCAGAGCATTGCTGGTGACGCCGGCCTGGTGTTGGCACCAAAGCTGTTGCAGCAAGGTAGACTTGCCACAGCCATTGGCTCCGATGATGGCGATGCGATCACCGCTTTTCACCCGCAGGTTGTCAATGTCATACAGTGGCTTCTCGGTATTGGGTATCACCACATTAAACTCGGTCAGCTCCATAAGCCGATCAGCCGCCAAGGGTTGGGTTTGCAGTTCAATCGACCAGGGGGCGGTCTGCGGTTTGTCCGTCAGTTCCTGCTTGATGCGATCGGCGCGCTTAAACATGTGCTTTGCCTTGCGGGCAAAGTCTTCATTGTCGTATACCTTGCCCCATTGGGCTTTCTGCGCTGCACTGGCTTCGATTCGCGTTATCTCGCGCTGTTGATTGAGGCGGGCTTTCTCAGCGGCTACCGCTTGCTGCTCAAACTCGGCGAGAGCTTCGGTGCAAGGGAGCTGGTACTGGTGCAGTTGCTTATCACGCATGATCCAACTGCAATTGGTCACGCAATCGAGTAAGCGTCGGTCGTGAGAAACCAGGACGAAGCTTCCTTTCCATCCTTGTAAGAACTGTTCCAGCCATAAGGTGGTGGGCAGATCGAGGTGGTTACTGGGTTCATCCAACAGCATGAGGTCAGGCTGCTGCATCAATGCTCGCGCCAGCATCAGACGAGTGTGTTCGCCGCCGCTTAGGCTGCTGACACATTGCTGGTATTGTGAGGCCTGGAATCCAACCTTGGCCAAAAGGCTCTCGGCCAGCCACAGATGTTCTTCACGTTGACCCGATGGCAACAGCTCAAGCAGAACCTCAGTCAGTGGCACTTCATTAAACCTGCCAGGTAGTCGCTGCTCGACGTAGGCGATAACGCAGCCATTGGCATGGGTGACGGTACCCGCCGCCGGTTGGCAGTGGTGTGCCAAAGCGGACAACAGGGAGCTTTTGCCGCAGCCGTTAAAGCCAATAAGGCCGATGCGATCCCCTTGCTTTAGGGTGATGTTGGCCGCGTCCAGCAAGCTCTGGTTGTCTGGGCGAAGCGTAAGAGAGTGAGTGGTTAAAAGAGTGGTCATTACTAGTTCTCGATTTGCAGGCACAACAGTGCCCGTTGTCAAACACAATGCTGACAACAACCGAACTAGCCAGAGGGAAATGCTCTAGTGGTGTTTAATCTGGATTTTGCTCAAGCTCGGTTATCGCAGCGCGATAAAACGGTCTTGAGCGTTTGGATTACCAAAGAAATAGGCAAAAGCGATTTCGCCGTTTTTCATCTTGGGGCTCCTTTGTTGGTGAATGGAAGAGCCAGTCTATCGGCAACCGGCGATTCAGGCAATCCGCCTGCCCTGTGGCGCAAATTTATACCAAGGTTTGATCGGCGGCGGTGTTTTACCCATGACGGCCATCCGCCATAGATGTGGATTGCCAGCGCCAGGCTTGCCGGCGGGAATCTCTCTGGTTTGCTGCACCAGCGTAGCCTGGTTAGTGAAAGAAGCTGGCTAGGGTTTTCAAGCCCTTTTCCTCAATGTTGCTGGATGTCTCATGGCTGGTAATACCCAAGGCATAAGCCACAGGGCTGGAATCGTGTTGGGCGAGTACACCGGGCAGAGGTGAATCCAATTTAACTAACAAATTCAAAGAGTGAGATGCATGGCCTTCTCACTTGCCTGTCTGTTGCTGTAGATTATCTAGTCAAATCTAATCGTGTATTTGAGATTGGGCTGCATAGCTTTGGCGGAGCCGTGCCTGATGCATGGTTCGCAATAATGCAAACTCCCTTATATTCAAAAACATATGCGTAAGCGTTCGCTAACGTAGAGTCACCACTGCCTCTTTTTTGGTTCCCTGAGTCTCCTTCCTCAGTGCATTTATGGCAGCGCAGTCGTGGTTTTGACTCAAAGAAATAGTCTTTACAGGGATGCTTGAATGAAAACATGGACAGCTATCGTTGCTGCATTTACCTCGATATTTTTTTCTTCATTTTGTTGGTCGTTAGACGCCCCTCCGCCTCTGGAGGAGGGGGAGGGCTATGTGTTTGTTGTGATTCACACGCCATGGAAATCAATAAAGTCGGTATCCCTACACAGTGTGGACTTCTTTGGTGACAGCGAAGTTATCGAAGACTTGGAGTACGGGGAAAATATACGCCTGATTAAATTAAAGGAAGGAAAATACAGTTATAGCAAGATTAAGCTTGATAATCGTTACTATATTAAGTTTGATGAGTCGGATTTTACTGTAGATGTAAGTGCGGGGAGTATAAATTACGGCGGTCACTTTTTCATCTACTCACCCAGCTACACTAGATTTCGCTTCCAATATGTCAACCGCATCTCAGCAGTTCTTGATGAACTTGAAAGCTGTTGTGAGGACCTGCTGGAGCAATATGACCTGCGTTACAGAGGTAGATACCCTGATCCCTTTATGGAGTTTTATGAGTCAGAGCGCAATAAGGTGGAAATGCGATGAAAAATCTATTGCTGACTTTTATGGCGCTCGGGTGGGCCTCACTGCTTTTACCTTTTGCGGCAAACGGTGCAGGTTCTGGGGACAATGAAGGGGAAAAGGAGTGGAAACCGGTTAAGGAACGCAGGCGGGAGATTGCAGAGCTGTTCTTCAAGGCGCCGGATGCTACCAGTCCCAGGGTGTCGCCGGACGGACACCTAGTGGTCTACAAGCGGTATAGTGGCGACATAGTTCAGTATGTGGTTCTTAATGTCGATACATTTGAGAGCAAAATCATTCTGACCAATAAGCGCAGCAGTTCACTGAACCTGACGAATTTCACCTGGATCGATAATGACTCCATTATCTTCGAAGGGTATTCCAGCAAAATAGGCTGGGGCTTGATTATTACAGATATGGTGGTCGATGATGGCAATGTTGTGTCGGTTAAAACACGCAAATTGTTGGATAATGCTTATCTGGTAGATTCTGTAAAGAAGCAGAAAGACGCCATCGTTGTTGCCTACAAGAAGAAAGATGAGTTTGCCCCCTTTAAAGTAAGAACTTTAGAGAAGAACTTTACCAAACAGCTGAAGTTTAGAAAAAGGCTGAATAAGAAAGCGCCTGACGGCAGCCGCTGGTTGACCGATGACTATGGCAACCTGATTGTCACCGTGGGGTTTGATGCCAAAACGAAATTGAAAAAGGCCTGGTACTTGAAGCCGGGTGCTGATGAATGGGCTTTGTTTTGGCAGGGGGCTGAGGAGGTAGAGTTTGCGCCAGTGTCAGTCAGTGCTGATGGCAAATCCATCTATGTGATCTCCAATGAGCATGACGATCACAGCAGCCTGTACCGATACGACCCGGAAAACCAGAATTACCTTGAGAGAATGTACGGTAACATCGGTTTTGATGTCACCGGAGCCGTTCTGGGACCCGAGAAGGAGATTCTGGGTGTTCAGTTTATTCAAGACGGTGTGGTGCAGATTGTTTACTTCGACGATGCCCTGGAGTCGTTCGATAAATCCTTAAGAGATGTAATGCCCGGGGCGTCACCTTATCTCATCGATTACAGCATCAATCAGGATACGGCCATCATTCGAACGTCGAGTTCCACCGATGCCGGCACTTATCACCTGTTCCGAGCCGCTAAGAGGGAGTTAACCAAGTTTGCTTCGGTGGCGCCCTGGCTGGATGGGATTGAACTTCAGCAGAGCCGGCTCATCACCTCGGAATCCAGCGATGGTTTGAAGATTGAGTCTTACCTGACTCTGCCTGTGCCAAAAGCAGGGGTGTTGCCGCCGCTGATTGTGATGCCTCACGGAGGCCCCATCTCCATTCGAGATACGCGTCATTATGATGCGGATGTTCAGTTCCTGGCGTCCCAGGGGTACGCAGTGCTGCGTTCCAACTATCGCGGCTCTTCAGGATTTGGAAAAACCTTCGAACTGGGTGGTTTTGGTCAATGGGGACGACTGATTGAAGCGGACATCGAATCTGCGGTAAAGGTTGTTGTTGACCGGCGGGTGGTGAATCCAGAGCGGATCTGTATCTATGGGGCGAGTTATGGAGGGTATTCGGCCATGATCTCCGCGATTCACCGGCCAGATCTGTATAAGTGCGCGGCCTCCTTTGCCGGGGTGATGGATCTGCCACTGTTGTTTACCGATGGTTCCGCCAATTCGAAGAGAGGGGAGCAGTTCCTTCTCGATGCCCTGGGCGACCCCAATACGCAACTGGATAACATGATGGCGTATTCGCCGGTGTATCGGGCCAAGGATTTGACTGTACCGGTGTTTATTGCTCAAGGCGGTGTTGATCCCATAGTGGATGTCGAGCATTTCAATCGAATGATTAAGATGCTGAATCTCTACGGTAAGGAGTATGACAACAGGTTCTTCCCGCAAGAGGGGCATGGATTCAGTAAGCTAAGTAACAAATCGACGTTCTACGTTGAACTGGATGAGTTCTTTCGGGAGCAGTTGGGGCTTTCCTTCTTGATGGAGGAGTAATTCTGGGAAGTAAGACAGGAAGGTTTGCAGGAGCCGCCGATAATCTTCATATCAACTTACAATGTCCTCGTTCCCTTTGGTGGCAGTATAGGGCTGGCACGCTAAGCTTTTATGCCGACCCTGTTCGCAGTATTTACTGAAGAGGACAGCATGATGGTCGACACTCTGCACAAAGTTAAGCTACTAGCCATATTTCTACTACTCAGTCTCTGTTCCCTGGCCGCTAGGGCTGAGCCTCCCTCTCTGTTTGATCGCCTGGGCGGGCTGGCCCCCATCTCTGTGGTGGTCAGTGACTTTATCGACGCCTTGGGGCCGGATCCGGTGCTGAACAGCAATCCAGCCATCGATGCGGCGCGTACGGCAGTCCCCGCCCCTTACCTGAAATACCAGGTGACGGCGATGATGTGTCAGGTGACCGGTGGCCCCTGTCAGTATCATGGGCGAGACATGCATCAGGCCCATGCCCACCTGAATATTCAGGAGGTGGAGTGGCAGCGGATGATGGCGATTTTTGATCAGATTCTGGCAAAGCACCAGGTGCCCAAGCAGGAGGTCAGCGAACTGATGGCGATCATGGAGTCCACCAAGGCCGACATCGTCGTATCAGCTAAGTAATGGTTCCGGGGGGAGGGATCTTCTCCCCCTGTTAATAGCCGGTCATCTCAATAAAACCCTTCCCCTGAATGTTGCCCTCGGCAGTGACCGGTCCCTCCCAGTAGGGAATGGACAGCTTGTTGCGCTGATCCCGGCTCAGGGTCTGAATGCTACCGGACAGGTTATGGTTGGGGATCTCCAGTTGCCAGGCGACCGGGTAGGTGGCGCCGTCCAGATTAACCTTGTCCAGCTCCTGCCACTTAATCTCTCCATTCTGAATTGGGGTGACCCGGCCGTCGGGATCGATGATGCTGCCGGAAAAGTAGTGGTTGTCCTTGCGGCTGCGCATGCGAAACAGCATCAGGGCACGGCCATCCTCCAGGTGCAGAGACACCCAGTCCCAGCCCAGGTACTCTGTGTCCATCAGCTCACTGGACCACTCCCTGTCCATCCAGGCCAGACCGCTGAGTTTACGTGGGGCATTGTTCTCCTGGGTCAGGGTACCCGAGGCTTTCAGGTGGGGCAGGCTGTAGTAGAAGGAGGCGTGCTCCGGATCCGGGGTTTTCTGGCTGAAACCGTTCACCCCGTGCTTGATGATGGGGCTGTCGCCGAGGAGCAGAGTGAGCTCCCCCAACTCGCTGTTGGCGGTCAGGGTCAGGGGCAGAAACCCCTCCTCGGTACCGGTCAGTTGCCACTGGTCGATCCAGGCATTGAAGGGGTGGGAGATAACCCCGGCCTGACCGCTGCCGCCTCTGGCCCAGCGCTCCAGGGCATGGTGTTCGCCGTCCGCTTCTATGGCCAGATGAGCGAACCACAGCTGGCCATCATCCCAGGGGTTGTCCCTGGGCTTGCCCATGCGGCTGCGGAACAGGGTCCACTGCAGTGCCACCGGTTTTCCTTGTTCGTCTTCCAGGTTGGCGGTGAGGTACCACCACTCCAGCCCGTACTCAGGGTGTGCCCCGTGATCTTGGGGAAACTCTATGGCCGTGCCCAGGGTCACCTTGGCGGCGCCCTCGGCAACATTCTGCTGCCAGGTCACCCCCTGGGTGTGCTCTGTCTCCGGTTTGGGCGTGCAGGCGCAGACCAGCAAAATAAGTGGAATCCAACGCATCAGGAGCCTCCCTTCATCAGTTGGCTGACCGGTGCCTTGGACAGGCGCCATAATGGCCACAGGGCGGAGAGCAGCAGGGCCAGCAGCAGGCTGCCCAGCAGCGACGGCCAGTCCTCCATCAGGTAGTGAACCGGCATGGTCCAGCCAAAGGCCACCCGGTTCACCAGGTCCAGCAGCAGGTGTCCCAGCGCCATCCCCAGAGGCAGTGCCAGGATCAGGGCAAACAGGGCGATGACGCCCAGTTGTGCCAGCTGCGCCAGCAGCAGCTGTTTACGGGTGATCCCCAGAGCCAACAAGGTGGCCAACTGACTCAGCCTGTGATGTTCAACCGAGGAGAGGGAAGCAAACAGACCCACTGCGGCCACCAGCAGGGTGAGGATGTTCAGTGCGGTGGTTACCGCAAAAGTTTGGTGGAACATGGCGGTGGCCAGATTGCGGATCCGCTCCCTCTGGATAATCTGCGCTGGCGACAACCATTGAAGCAGTGTCTGGTAGACCTGCTGGCGGGTCGCTTCGGAGACCTCCAGGCTGTAGCCTGCCAGAGGCACCTCGCCAAGCTTTTCCTGCATCAGCCTGGGGCTGATGAACGCCTGAGCTTTAAGATTGCCGTAGTCGTAGTAGACGCCGACCAGGGTACAGCTGAACTCAGGTTGGCCCGTATCGCCGATGGGGATGCTCTGTCCCAAGGTCAGGTCGGCCATCAGTTGGGTGCGTTCGTTGATCAGGCAGCCGCCGTCGAACAGTGTCTTGTGCCAGTCCTGTTCTGCGACCTTAATCGGCAGGTGCTGGTAGTGTTTGACACTGCTGCCCAGGCTGGCGATGCTGCCGGGCTCGCCGTGGATGCTGGCGCGTTGGTGTCGAAACGGAGTGATGGTCTCTATGCCGGGCAGAGTGCTCAGGCGAGATTGCCACAGGGCATCGTCATCCCCGCCGGTCCTCACGTAAAGGTCCGCACTGATCCTCTGCTTCAGATAGCCCTCCAGAGCCAGTTCGAAGCTGCCCACCACCATCCTCATCCCCACTGCGGCCGCCAGGGCCAGCATCACCGCAATCATCGCCACTCTGGTGGTACGCTGCTGCTCATCCAGGTCGGTCAGGGCCCATTGGCCCAGGGCCGATTTCAGCCTGAAACCACCAATGGCCCGGCAGCACAGCTGCAGCCATTGCGGTGTGATGGCGGCGCCAGCCAGAAGCAGCAGGCCGCACAGGGCCAGAGCCATGCCGGTGGTGGCAACTTGTGTGGCACCGAAGGCGACCAGCAAGAGCAACACCAGACCCAGTATCAGCAATGCAAGGCTTTGAGTCTGTTGCCGCTGCTGACGTGAGCGAAATCCCAGAGACAACGCCACTCTGGGGTCCAGCATCAGAGAGCCCAACACCATGGCGATGGCACCGAGGATCACCAGAGTGGCCAGCCCCAGGGGAAGCAGCAGATTCTGAACACTCAGCAGGCCATTGAACCCATACAGGGAGGAAAGGGTCATCTGCACCTGAGGCATCCAGGCTCGGGCAAACTGACTGCCTGCCAGGGCACTGATGGGAATGGCCATCATGCCCACCAGCACCAGTTCGGTGATCACCGCTTTGATCAAGGCTGGTTGACCTATGCCCAGGCTTCGAAGCTGGGCCATCAAGCCGCTTCTCTGGGTCAGGCTGAATCTCAGCGCATTGAAGGCCAGAAACAGGGAGACCGCCAAGGCCATCAGGGCCAGGGCGGTCAGATTGAGATGGAAGGAGGCGGAGAGTTGGCCGAACTGAGTCGACTCCCCCTGTGACATCAGCCTGGCCTGTGTTGGCAGAGACTGGCGAAGGCTGTCCAGTTGGGCCTCGGACAGGGCCGGCAGGTTCAGGTAACTCAGTCGGGTGCCGCTCTGGGCCAGGTCTGACAGGGTGGCAATGTCGGTATGAATCCAGGGTCCGAGATCATCAATCAGCTGCAGCGGGCCCAGGGCATGTCCCTCCTTGAATGCCAGGCTGTCGCCATCTTGCCAGCCGAAGGAGGCGGCGACGCGGGTGTCCACCCAGGCCCGGGCCTGAGTGCTGCCGGTGGGGCGGCCCAACTGACTGACGTAGGCAAGGGGATCGACTCCCCGAACCAGCAGTGGCCTGTCCTGAGCATCCACCAGGCGCATGTCCAAAACGGGGGTGGCATCGATGCCGGAGCGCCTTAACTCAATCCAAAGTGCCTGGTCGAGAAACCCCTCTCGTTGATGGGGCTGAATCTGCCAGCCTTCCCCACGGGAGGCCTGGACTTCACTGGCGGCATAGCGTGCCCTGGCTTCCTGATTGATGGTTTCCACTCCCACCAGCAAGCTGGCTCCCAGCACCATACCCAGCAGCAGAAACAGCAGTTGCCAGGGGTGACGCCGGTAATGGGCCAGCAGGGTGACGACCGCCAAGCGCCACTCAATCATGGAGTTGCCCCTGCCTGAGGTGGAGGGTCTGTCCGAGCCTGGAGGCGACCCTGGGGCTGTGGGTGACCAGAATCAGCGTCTGATTCAGGGCTTTGGACAGACGGGTAAAGATCTCCATTACTTCATCGCCGGTGGCTTCGTCCAGGTTGCCCGTGGGCTCATCGGCCAGGATAAGCGGCGGGTGGTGAGCCAGGGCCCGGGCGATGGCGACCCGTTGCTGCTCGCCGCCGGAAAGCTGGTCGGGGTAGAGTTTCCAAAGAGGGGAGAGCCCCAGGGGGGCCACCAGGGTATCCATCACCTCTTCGGGGTTGGTGAGCTTGTTGAGACGGTGCTGAAACAGAATGTTGTCGCCTACCGTCAGGGTGGGCAGTAGGTTGAACTGCTGGAACACCAAACCGATGCGACGGCGATAGAGGGGAAGCTGGTCAGCGTCCAGTTGCTCCACATGGTAACCATTGACCTGGATACTGCCGCCGTCGGGGCGCTCCAGCCCGGCAATCAGATGCAGCAGGGTGGACTTGCCTGCGCCCGACTCACCCATGATGGCCAGTTGTTGACCCGCGTCCAGTTCAAGGCTGCAATGGCGCAAAATCTGCCGTTTGGCCCGCCCCTGAGTTCTGAAAAGATCCACATCCTTGACGCTAATCATCGGGCCTCCCGTACAGCTAGTTAGTAAAATATAGCAGGGAATCAGTTGTTTCGAACAAGTAGTACGCAGCAGGTATCACTTTGGATCCGCACCGGCTTTTTGTTTTTTTAGGTGACCCAATGGCGGTGAGAAAAGTGCCCTGTCTAACAGGGTGTTGTCGTTGAGGCCGATTGAGCCGACGATATTCTGTGGCGCCCGGTGCCACAAATATGGAAAGATACATATGTTAATCAGGCTGATAGGATGTTGCTGCTGTGGGGTCTAGAGGCGGCGGACACAAAGGGAGAGGTGAGATGACGGATTTCAATACCAACTACAACAGGGCGGTCTGGTTCGATATTCCAGTGGCGGATCTTGACCGTGCGGTGGCTTTTTATGCCCGGGTACTGGAGATCAAGGTTCAGATTGAGGAGTACGAGGGGGTTCGCTTCGGTGTACTGGATCATGAGCTGGGCAACGGCGGCTGCCTGGTGGTGGATGAGATCAAGGTGACCAGCCAACAGGGAATTCTGGTCTACCTTAATGTGGATGGCCGTATCGACGAGGCGGTTGAGTTGGTCACTGACATGGGCGGGACCGTGCTCCAGGGAGTACACAGCATCGGCCCCCATGGTTTCAGGGCGCTCATTCTCGACAGCGAAGGAAACCGGCTGGCCCTGCATGCAGAGCGGCGCACTCAGGGGTAATTCTTAAAGGAAGTATGATGACAAACCAAGCCTACCTGGCCGGTGTTGAAACTGCTGAGCATCGGTTTTCTCTGCCTCTGGATTATGCCGATCCTGAGGGGACGCATATCGAGGTGTTTGCCCGGGAGCTTTGGGCTGCGGACAAGATGCGTGAGTCGCTGCCCATGTTGGTGTTTTTCCAGGGCGGCCCGGGGTTTGGAGCCCTGAGACCGGCCAGCCGCGCCGGCTGGCTGGACAGGGCACTGGAGGAGTTCCGGGTGTTGTTGCTGGATCAGAGGGGCACCGGCCTGTCGACGCCCATCCATGGCGCTGCCCTGTCGGCCATGGATGCGAAGCAGCAACTGCATTACCTGTCACAACACAGAGCAGACAACATAGTGCGTGACGCCGAGGCGATTCGCCATCAGCTGCTTGGGGAGCGTCCCTGGAGCATTCTGGGACAGAGTTTCGGTGGATTTTGCGTGCTCAGGTACCTGAGTGTTGCTCATCAGGGGGTGACGGAAGCCTACATCACCGGGGGCATCCCCTCTCTGGTGCGCCAGGCGGAAGAGGTGTACCGGGCCACCTATCAGAGGGTGGCGGTGAAGAACCGGGCCTTCTTTGCCCGTTTTCCCAAGGCCCAGGCTCTGGCGGACGAGATTGCCGCTTACCTGTGTGCCCATGAGGTGCGGTTGCCCGATGGGGCCAGGCTGACGGTGGAGCGGTTCCAGCTGCTTGGGATTCATCTCGGGGTGGAGGAGGGGGCCGAAGCACTTTACTACTTGTTGGAGCAGGCGCTGTTGCCGTCCACTGAGGGCAGGGTGTTAAACCCGGTGTTCCTCCATGGGGTGATGCAGATGCTCGACTATGACACCAACCCCCTCTATACCCTGCTGCATGAACCTATCTATAACCAGGGGCAGGCATCCCGCTGGGCGGCCCACAGAGTCCGGGGCGAGTTTCCCGAGTTTGATTATCGGCCGGACAGGCCGCTGCGCTTTACCGGGGAGATGGTGTACCCCTGGATGACCGAGCAGTTCCAGGGGCTGAAGCCTTTGGCGCCTCTGGCCGATGCATTGGCGAACAAAAGTGATTGGCCCCCACTGTACGATCCTGCACAGCTGGCGAAAAACCCGGTGCCGGTGGCGGCTGCCGTTTACACCGAAGATATGTTCGTGGAGTACGCTTTTTCGGAAGAGACCATAGATCAGGTGGCGAACCTGGTGGCCTGGCGAACCTCTGAGTATGAGCACAATGGTTTGAAGATGGATGGCTTTCGTATTCTGGATCGCCTGATTGATCTCAATCGGAGACGGCTTTTGCGTTAAGGCCCAGTGTTTCTGCCATCATGGTGCGCCGTTTGGCCACCAGTTCACCCAGAGAGATCGGTGGGCTGTACAGGTAACCCTGGAAATGGTGGCAGCCTCGCTTGATCAGGTACTCCTCCTGCTTGCGGGTTTCTACCCCTTCGGCGGTCACCGGAATTTCATAGATGGCTGCCACTCTCAGGATCACGTCCACCAGTGAACGGGTCTGTTCAGCGCCTTCTGTTTCCAACTGACTGACGAAGCTGCGATCGATCTTCAGTCGGTCGATGGGGTAGTGTTGCAACTGGGTAAAGGCGGTAAACCCTGTACCAAAATCATCCAGCACCACCTTGATCCCATTGCTGCGAAGTTCCGCAAGCGTCTTCATCCCTTCGGCGCTGTGGCTGACCAGGGAGGTCTCTGTCAGCTCCAGATCCAGACGATTGAGGTCAATCCCGTAGGTGGTCGCCAAGCTAAGGAGGCTCGGGGCCAGCTTGGGGTTATTGAGCTGCATGGAGGAGATGTTCAGCGCCAGACGCAGGTCCCGCACCTCCTCCCGGTGACTGGGTGACAGAGACTGGATCTCAGTGAAGCAGCGCTGGATGATCCACAGGTCCAGTTCGTAGATCAGTCCATACTTTTCTGCCACGGGAATAAACCGGTCCGGGCCGATGCCATTGAGTTCAGGCAGGGTGCAGCGTACCAGTACCTCGGCGCTGACGCACCAGGGAGTGGCGAGGCCATGGATCGGCATGTACTTGAGCTCAAATGCGCCCAGATCCATGGCCCGCTTAAGACCCTGGAGTATGGCCGCCTCCTGCTCCATCTCCGCAGCCAAAGTTTCACTGAACTCGTAACAGAGCCCGGGCTGAGCTGCCTTGCCCTGGATGGTGGCCAGGTTGGCCTGCTGCAGTTTGTCGGATGGCGAGACGTCACCACCCTGTGAGTAGCCCAGGGTTAGGGTGAGCATCAACTGGTGTTCAAACACCTGGTAGACGCCGGTAAGGCGGTGATGTATCGCCTCGGCAATGGTGTCGCGGTGTTGGCTCTGGCGGGTGGGGAGCCCGAGGACAAACTCATCCCCCGAGGTCCTGGCCAGCAGGTGTGCGCCGCTGCCAATCATCCCGGCAGACTCCAGCTGGTTGGGGAGTTTCTCCAGCCGGCAGGCCAACTTCTGCAGCAGGGCGTCCCCGGTCGCTCGCCCATATCGCTGGTTAACGCTTTTGAACTGATGGATATTCAGCTGAAACAGGCACAATGACTGCCGGTCTGCCTGATAGTGGGACAGCCATTGGTCCATAGCCCGGCGGTTGGCCAAGCCGGTCAACGGGTCGGTGAGGTTGGAGTGATTCAGCCGGTTAAGGCTTTGCTTCTGGCCCAGCACCAGGAACCAGATAAAGCAATAGGTGATGGTTACCGCGACCCCGAAACGAAGCAGTATTTCGCCCGGGATACTCTGGGAGCCTGCGACAAACATCATCAGGGTAAAGGCCACCGCAACCTTGCCGGCCGTTTCGATTGTGGTCAGGTAGAAGAGTGCGGCCACGACGGGGAAAAGGAACGCCAATCCCGCCAGACCTTGACTGTAGGTGTAGAGGGTGACGGTCACCATCAGAATCGCCGTTGCGGTAAGCAGAGCGGGGCGATGAAGGGATCCGGAGCGTTGGAACCGGATCAAAGAGAACAAGAAAAATGGAGCAGCAAGAAGCTCCAGACCTCCGACCAAGAGGCATTGGCCTGTACCGATATGAAGCAACCCGAATCCAATGGATGCGGTTAGGCAGACCCAATGAAGGCTCTGGACAACGGTTGGTGAATGAGGCTGGTAAAGCTGCATTATGGGCAAAGAGAAAAAAATTTGGCGAATAGTAACAGGTAGTTGTGACGAAGTCAGCGGCACAAACATATGTTTGTGCCCATAGTGCGCGTTCTTTAACTCGCCCGTTAATTAGAGAAATCTGATTTTGTGAACTGTCCCCGGAACCAGGGGTTAGCCTTGCGATAAAAAGCCGCCCGGAGGCGGCTCTTTGTCATTGAGTTGTCACTTACTCGTGGCTGTCCTTGTAGGGGCGGCCGTAGTAGCTGTCCAACAGAACCTGCTTCAGTTCGCTGATCAGCGGGTAGCGAGGGTTGGCGCCGGTGCACTGGTCATCGAACGCCTCCTCGGCCACTTCGTCCAGCTTGGCCAGGAACAGCTTCTCATCCACGCCGGCGGCCTGGATGGAGGCGGGAATGTCCAGCACCTCTTTCAACTGGTCTACCTTGGCGATCAGCAGCTCCAGCTTCTCCTGGTCGCTGTCGCCACCCAGACGCAGGTGATCGGCGATGGCGGCATAGCGGCACAGGGCCTGAGGACGGTCATACTGACTGAACGCGGTCTGCTTGGTGGGCAGGTCGGTGCCGTTGAAGCGCATCACGTTGGTGATCAGTAGGGCGTTGGCCAGTCCGTGGGGCAGATGGAACTCGGCACCAATCTTGTGGGCCATGGAGTGACAGATCCCCAGGAAGGCGTTGGCGAAGGCGATGCCGGCGATGGTGGCGGCGTTGTGTACCTTCTCCTTGGCCTTGGGTGCATTGGCCCCCTCGGTGTAGCTGTCTGGCAGGTGCTTGAACAACAGATCCAGAGCTTGCAGCGCCTGGCCGTCGGAGTACTCGTTGGCCATCACGGATACGTAAGCTTCCAGGGCGTGAGTGACCGCATCGATACCACCGAAGGCGGTCAGGGACTTGGGCATGTTCATCACCAGGTTGGCATCAACGATGGCCATGTTGGGCGTCAGCTCATAGTCGGCGATGGGGTATTTGGTGCCGGTACGCTCGTCGGTCACCACGGCGAAAGGCGTAACCTCAGAGCCGGTGCCGGAAGTGGTGGGAATGGCCACCATCTGCGCCTTCTTACCCATTTTGGGGAAGCGGTAGATACGCTTACGGATATCCATGAAGCGCAGGGCCAGATCGGCGAAGTCCACTTCAGGGTGCTCGTACATCACCCACATGATTTTGGCTGCATCCATGGGGGAGCCGCCACCCAGGGCAACGATGACGTCCGGCTTGAAGCTGTGCAGCATATCGGCACCCTTCTTCACCACTTCCAAAGTGGGATCGGCTTCTACCTCATAGAACACCTCAACCTCCAGGCCTTGACCCTTCAGGATGCGGATGGTCTCGTCGCAGTAGCCGTTGTTGAACAGGAAGCGGTCGGTCACGATGCAGGCACGCTTGTGTTCGCTCAGCTCCTCCAGGGCCACCGGCAGGGCGCCGCGGCGGAAGTAGATGGACTTAGGCAGTTTGTGCCACAACATATTCTCGGCTCGCTTGGCTACGGTTTTCTTGTTGATCAGGTGCTGAGGGCCCACGTTCTCGGAGATGGAGTTACCGCCCCAGGAACCACAACCCAGGGTCAGGGAGGGTGCCAGCTTGAAGTTGTACAGATCGCCGATACCGCCTTGAGAAGCCGGGGTGTTGATCAGGATACGGGCGGTCTTCATCCGCTGGCCAAACACGCGGATGCGCTCTACCTGCAGATCCTGGTCGGTGTACAGTGCGGAGGTGTGGCCGATGCCGCCCAGGGCGACCAACTCTTCGGCCTTGGTCACGGCGTCTTCGAAATCGGTGGCACGGTACATCGCCAGGGTGGGGGAAAGCTTCTCGTGAGCGAAGGCTTCATCGATGCTGGTCTTGGCGACTTCACCCACCAGAACCTTGGTCCAGGATGGCACCTTGATGCCCGCCATCTCGGCGATCTTGGTGGCTGGCTGGCCAACGATGTCGGCGTTCAGGTTGCCGTTCACCAGCAGTACTTTACGTACCTTGGTGGTTTCGCTCTTGTTCAGCAGGTAGCCGCCGTGGCTGGCGAAACGCTCACGGACTTCGTCGTAGATGCTGTCGACCACGATCACCGACTGCTCGGAGGCACAGACCACGCCGTTGTCGAAGGTCTTGGACATCAGGATGGAGCTGACGGCGCGTTTGATGTCGGCGGTTTCGTCTACCACCACCGGGGTGTTACCGGCGCCTACGCCGATGGCGGGCTTACCCGAGCTGTAGGCGGCCTTCACCATGCCCGGGCCACCGGTGGCCAGGATCAGGTTGATCTCTTCGTGGGTCATCAGGTGGTTGGACAGAGCCACGGACGGGGTTTCAATCCAGCCAATGATGTCTTCGGGGGCACCTGCGGCCACGGCGGCGTCCAGCACCAGCTTGGCGGCGGCGTTGGTGGCGTTCTTGGCTCTTGGGTGGGGCGAGAAGATGATGCCGTTACGGGTCTTCAGGGCGATCAGCGCCTTAAACACCGCCGTAGAGGTGGGGTTGGTGGTGGGCACAATGCCGCAAATCAGGCCTACGGGCTCGGCGATGGTGATGGTACCGCCGGTTTCATCCTCTTCCAGAATGCCGCAGGTCTTGTCATCTTTGTACTTGTTGTAGATGTACTCAGAGGCAAAGTGATTCTTGATCACCTTGTCCTCCAGCACACCCATGCCGGTTTCTTCAACAGCCTGACGTGCAAGGGGAATACGGGCATCGGCGGCGGCCAGGGCCGCAGCTCGGAAGATCGCGTCCACCTGTTCCTGGCTGTAACTGGCAAATTTCTGCTGTGCCGCTTTTACCCGGGTAATCAGGGCATTCAGTTCGGCAATGGATTTGTCAGTCATCTAAACTGTCCTCAAATTTAAAAACACTTTCCTCTGAACCAAGTCAGTATAGGTGCTGGAACCATGTTCAGGAAAAGTGCTCTCCGCTGATGTAATTAAATTACACCAATCCCAGTCGCAAACCGTTAACTGCTTCACGTTTGGGCGAATTTGGGTGTTGCTAACTTACATTCACCATTAGAAAATGTAATGAGTTGATGGGGTGAAACGAGGAAAAATTCACTTTTCCCAAGGGACGGATTTCTCTAGAGTATCCTCCTTCGTTTTTGGCTCCTGTTATTGAGGCGTATACCCTAAGTGGACTTCTATCTGCTGTTGCAATTCTTCCTTGGCCTGGTGGCGATCATCAATCCCATCGGTCTGCTGCCTGTGTTTGTGTCTTTGACCAGTCACCAGACTGAGCAGGAGCGATTGGCGACTGCCAAGGTGGCGAACTTCTCCGTGGTGATTATCCTGCTGGTTACCCTGGTAGCCGGTCAGCTGATTCTCAACCTGTTCAGCATCTCCATTCCGGCGTTTCGCATTGCTGGCGGAGTGCTGATCACCTTTATTGCCATGTCGATGTTGCAGGGTAAGCTGGGTGAGGTGAAACACAACAAGGAGGAGGGCCGGGAAGCGGCCGCGATGGACTCGGTTGCCGTGGTGCCACTGGCACTGCCCCTGATGGCCGGTCCTGGCGCGATCAGTTCGGTGATCGTTTTTGCTTCTCAGCACCGGGATCCACAGTCGATGCTGGGTATGGCGGCTTGCATCATTGTCTTCGGGTTGCTCAGCTGGATTGTTTTCCGCACGGCGCCGGTGATTTTTAAGGTGCTGGGTCAGACCGGCATTAACGTGATCACCCGTATTATGGGTCTGCTGATGATGTCCATTGGCATTGAGGTGATCGCAGCAGGCATGAAGACGCTGTTTCCTGCGTTAGCTTCCTAGGGCGTGTTGACCTTTGCTGAATATTTTTGTGCCAGCATCCAGTCACTAAGGCCTCGATGTGTCGACATTGTGCCCAAAATGAATGGGGACCTAGTCTGAGTAAAGCGCCCTTCGGGGCTGGACTCTAAACACCAAAGATAAACACGCCCTAGAGTCCCGGCAAGCCGATAGCCCTGCGGCGTCATACTTGGAGTGACGCTGCAACACTAAGCTGGAGAAGCATTATGATCTTGATTACCGGAGCCAGCAGCGGCCTTGGGGCCGCCCTGGCCAAAGTGTACAGCCAGCAGGGTGAGTCCCTGGTGTTGGTGGGTCGAAGCCAGGCCAAACTGGAGGCGGTGGCGGGCTCCCTCTCCTCTGAGGTGGTGTGCCATGCCGCAGACTTGACCTGTGAAACCCAGGTGGCGGGTCTGTTTGAGTCGCTCCCTCAGGTTCCCAGCCGAATCATCCATTGTGCTGGCAGTGGTGATTTTGGTCCGATGGAGCAGTTTGATGAGTCCAGGATCCGCCGCCTGATGGACAACAATCTGCTGACCGCGGCCTTGGTAACCAAGGAGGCAGTAGCCAGATTCAGGCAGCAACAGGTGCAACTGGCGGTGGTGGCCTCAACGGCGGCCCAGAAGGGCAAAGCCAACGAGGCAGTCTACTGTGCGGTCAAATGGGGTGTAAAAGGTCTGCTGGAGTCGCTCCGGGCGGAGCTCAAAGGGGCGACCATGACTCTGGTGGGCGTCTATCCCGGTGGGATGGATACGCCGTTCTGGCAACAGCAGGGGTGTGACAGCCATGTGGATGCCAGTGGCTTTATGAGTGCCGATGAAGCCGCACTCATGATGGCGAACGGACTGATCGCGTCCGAAAACGGTTACATCTCAGAGCTGACCCTTATCCGCCGCTGAGCATCGCCTGGCGGGCCAGAGGCGCCAGCAACATGATCAATATGATGGCCACGGTGGAGAACTGCAGCCAGTGATCCTGCAGGCTCTCCATCTCAGCGACCCTCTGTTGCTCGCTCCGATTGCCTTGGCGAGTGGCCTGATAGTAACGCAGGGCCCAATAGCCGTTTCCGATGATCAACACCGCCAGTGCGGTGAGTAGACGCCACTCCATATGCGCACTCCTCAAAGGATCTTCCTACTCCTTTGTTATACCCAAAAAGGGAGGGCTTCGGGAGTATTCCCGCAAAAAAAACGCGGGATTAGCCTGTGATCCAGTCGAAAAATTCCTCAATCGACACCGATTCTTGTTCATTGACCTGTAAAAGGGTGAAGGTCGTCACGACTTTAACGCGGCGCTTGGTCTATTTTTTCAACGGCTTTAGAAATTAGACCCCTGAGCTGAGAAATGGAGATCCAGCCGGGCCGATGGAGGTTTCGATGTTGCACACCGAAATGGCACAGTTTGGCCTATTCGCAAGACAACTGATTAAGCAGGCGGCTGCGGTGGTGTCCACCCTGCCCAAACAGAGTGAACGCCTGAAGTGGCACTCACGACTGCAGGCCTGCCTTTATCAAAGTGAAAACCGAGCCATGGAACTGGTGATGTCCAAAGATTATCGCACCTTGAGCCTGTTGGGAGAGTCGGTGGCGGACAGCGTATCGCTGATCGGCGTCTTCTCCGATCATCCGGGCCTGTCTGATGCGGATCAACACGGTTTGGATATCGCCCTGGCCAACGTTGCCCTGATTCATTCTCGCGCCAAGCGCCTGATGAAGCAGGCTGACAATGTGGTGCCCTTCCCAGTAGCAGCTAGCGCCTGAGCTGCGCATCACACTGACGCCCGGCCTTTGGCCGGGCGTTTTCTTTTCTGCTCCTCTACCGCTTAGCCTTACAGGGCAAGTTCACAGGCGATGGGATCTGCAAGCCTTATTCTTCCTTTATTGTCGGAGTAACTGAGAAGCTCCTGTCGAGTAAAGCTGCAGTCGGTCAACAGAGTTCCCTGTTGAGTTAATCTGACCCGATACGCCTCCTTCACATAGTCAGCATGGGTCTGGTTCAGATCAGGAAGAAACAGGTCGATGTCGTAGTCGTGCCCAGGTACGCGGGCGCTGAAGCCGAATGAGTATCGGCTCTCACCGCTCTGCCTGACCTGAGGGTTGGTGACCTTGGACACGTAGAAGCGCTGTTCGCCGGAATAGAGCTCCCTATCGATCTGATTGAGGTCGATCGCCATGGGGTAATCGGCTTCGCTCAGCTCTACCGTCAGGGTGTGGTAGCCGCGGTAGATGGTCAGATGATCTGCCATCCGGTGACGGTCGTTGTAGAAAAGAGCCAGCAGGTTGTACAGCGCCGGGTCATTCTCTTTCAGGTGCTGCCTGAGACTCATGGAGTCCGGGCGACTGGGCAGGGCCTCGTGGGCCCTGACGTTGTTCCAGAGTTCACTGCCTACCGCCAGGTACTCGAAGCGGTTAGTGTTGATGTAGCCCATGCCGGTACCCGCCCACAGGTGCTCCGCCTGGGCGTGTTCGTAGGCGTTGGTTAACTGGGCCTCAAACTCTGGCAGCAGGGTGTCCAGGGTCAGCAGGTGGATGGAGTGGGTCAGCTCATGCACCAGGGTGTTTCCCTGTATCGGGTTGGGTCGATCCCCTAGGTACTCCAGGGCCTGGGAGTTGATGCCGGTGAGGGGCAGTTCTGGGGTGGCGCCATAACCCGCCACATCGGGGAAGTTGCGGTACTCGGGGACCCGATTCGACCCATAGCTTCGGTACTGCTTGGGGAAGATCACCACTCGAAAGTACTTGTCGTACAAAGCTTCGCGGATGAGTGGGCCCATCCCCGCCTGCAGATTGTCGTCACTGAGTTGATGGGCCACGATTTCGGCGGCGTTCTTCAGAAGGACGCTGCTGACCTCCTCCGGGCCGAGTACAGGAATACCCCAGACGTCGATGTACTTGGTGTAATAACCGCGGTCCAGTTTGTAGGCCTTTATGATGGCTTCGGGAACCGGAGACAGCACTTCAAACTGATTTGCCTCCTGAACTGGTGGATCCTCGGGGGCCGGTGACCTCGGGTCTGGGGCTGGTGAAGAGTTGCCCGAGCCGCAGCCGGTGAGCAGGGTGATGCCAACGAAGGCGCATAGAATGGGTCGCATGGGGCCTCATCAGAGTCGCAAGTGTAGGCAAAATGATAGGGCCGGAGCGGCTTATCTCAACAGTCAAAATGTCGCAGATTGTTGAATTTACTTAATTTACACGCTGTTCGAGAGACAATGGAATGCAAAACTTTGTGGCCTGGGTTTAGGGCCCGCAGCGATTAACCCCCTGAGTTTTGGGCTAATGATGGAGTCGGGGTGAAGCTTGAGGTCGGATAATCAATCTCTGGGAATGCAGGGTGGTTCACGTATTTGAGTTAAAGCCAGTTTTTTTGATCCTGACGAATTCGACCAAGGATGTTGCCCGCTAATTCCTGGGCTTGATCCAGCGGGATGGCTGGCAGGGTCTGTTTGCCGCTGGCAAGGAACAGGGTGAGGTTGGCCAGCCCCCGTTTGCGAAGGCCTGGGGTCTGGGTCAGGGTAATCGACTGACACTTGTCCAGGGGCAGGTAATGCCACTGCTGACCAAGCATCCCCTGCCTCAGCCAGAGGCCATCAGCCTGGAGCTGGAATCCATGATGGCGCCATTTGAGCTCGATGGCCGCCAGAATCGCCATACCCACCAGCAGCGGTATTGACCAGGTGTTGTCTGTCCCCGTGTTGAGGGAGGCCACAGGCAGGGCAAGGGCGAGGGACAGCCCAACGATCCAGGCCAACCTCAGATTGCGCCAGAACGGGGAGATGGGGTTCCACTGCTCGGGCAGGGACACCCTCCCCACCGACTCCCGAACCAGGGCATGCCGCTCTTCGTCTCTGACCGAGGGGATGGTCAGAGAGCCACGCAGCCTTTCCCCGGACTCGCTGCCGCTGACCTGTTTCAGGGCGATGGCCCATAAGCCGACCAGCCTTGCCAGGGGCGATTGGCTCAGGGTGAGGGACTGGATGCGCCGTTTGAGCAGCAGATCCTGCATGCGGTGAAGGGTGCCGCCACTGAACTGCAACCGCTCCGGCTCCAGAGTCAGGCGATAAGGGTGGAACTTCACCAGGCTGACCAGGCCGGACAGCAAGCTGAGCAGCAGGTAGAGCAGTGTCAGCAGCAGCAGTGCCCCCAAAACCAGCATTCCTGGCCCCAGGCTGGCAGCACTGGTTGCCCACTGGGCGGTGACCGGGTGGGCTTCGAGCCACTCCCACCAGGGGTAGTTATCCAGCTGACCAAGCAAAGGCCCCAGAAACAGCATCAGCCAGGCCAACTGGTTAAAGCAGAACCCGTGAAAAAACAGCTGCATCGGCGGTCGACGCAAGCTGTCCGGCTGAGCGGGCTCGCAGTCGGCGTCACCCTGCTCGGGTTCCTTGGCCGCCGGAACCAGCCTGGCCTTGAGCCGGGCCGCTGCCCCAGGGTCTACGGCGCACAGTACTGCTTCCTTTTCCCCACTGCCGGCGGTTTCCACTACCAGATTGACCTTGCCAATCAGCCTCATGGGCAGGGGTTGTTCCAGCCGCACGTTTTGGATCCGAGCCAGGGGCAGTTCCTGTTTTTTCCGGAACAGGGCGCCACTTCGGATGCGAAAACGCTGTTGCTGCTCATCAAGCTGAAAGCGAAATCTGAGCCATTGCAGGGCAGAGGAGAGCAGTATATGCAGTGACATCAGCCCGATGGCCAGAGGCAGCCAGAAGTCGGGCAGCTTGGCCAGTGCGCCGGTAAAGGCCACCGGCAGAACGTAGATGCCTAGCTTGGCGGCATCCAGAAGTCCGTTGGCGCTGAAGGCCACCACCGCCCAGGGAGACAGCCTGTGCCACTGATCATCATTGCTCATGGCGGGATCCGGCTTTTGCCATCAAGTGCTGTCTGAGCTGTTCGGCCTGGTCTGAGGGTAAGCCAGCAATGGTGATCTCGGCATGGGGTGAGCCTGCGGTGAATCCCCTGAGGGTCGACAGCCCATAGAGTCGCTCCAGAGGCCCCTGGCTAAGGGTGATGTGCTGCAACCGGCTCAGGGTCAAACAGGTGTGACGTCGCCAGAAGATGCCTCGGCGCACCACGATATCCTGCTCCCTGACCATATAGCCAAGGCGCTTGGCTCCCAGCTGGCTTATGTAGACCCACAAGGTCAGCAGCAGAGTCAGACAAAGTCCCGCAGCCAGCAGCCAGGGCAGGGCGAGGGCAAACACCACCATCATCAGTGCCAGTGCGATACCCAAGGGAATCAGTCCCATCAGTAAAGTGGTCAGGGTGACCAGCTTAAGGTAGTCAGGTGCCACCTGGGTGTAGAGGACCTGCTGGGTTGGTATCCACTGCTCCTGTGGAATGGGATCGTTAAGGCTCATGAATCCTGCCAAATGTCGCCGTTATGCTTCAAGAAATTAGAGGAATCGTCACGGTGACTCAAGAGGTTGGACCCTTTTCACCGATAAGCTGCCTGCCTCTTTTGTTAGCAAATGTCTGCGAATGCTGCGCGGTCTCCTGGCGTCATGGCGAAGGAGGCTATAGAGGTGCTGGAGACCCAGGCCGTCAGTCTCTGCTTGGTTGCCGTTTCGTGTGCCCAAAATGCAAAAGAGGCATCCCTTTGTAATCTTTCTGAAAAGATCATCGATGTAGAGCAACAACTCTATTGATGAAATTTATCGAATCCTATTCTGCCCCTTATGTGATGTGACGCAGGTTGCAATTTCATTGTTGTCTCAATTGCTTAGGTCACATCCCTCTGCTAGCTTCAGTGGTGATGGAATTTCAAGCAGCTTGATTAGGCGGCGACCAAAGGTCGCTTGGCTCAGGGAGGTGATGCCATGCCGAAGATGAACCTGATGGATTCGCTGTTTTTCCTGGTGGAGTCCAATCAGACCCCCATGCATGTGACACCCATGATGGTGTTGCAGCCCGATGAGGAGCATCGCTCCGACTTTGCACTGCGTCTTTACCAGACCCTGCTGGGTAAACAACCGGTCGAGGCGCCCTTCAACTGGCGGCCGAAGCTCTCCATTACGGGCAACCATCGATGGGAGGAGGTGCCGGTTGAGCTGGACTACCACGTGCGTCTCAGTGCGGTGCCAGCTCCGGGGCGCCGTGCCCAGCTCAATGAGTTGCTCTGCCGACTTCAGTCACAGCCACTGGATCGTTCCCGTCCACTCTGGGAGCTGTACATCATAGATGGCATGAACGATGGTACCGTGGTGGTGTTTATGAAGCTGCACCATGCGCTGTTCGACGGGGTGGGCCTCAATCGTTACGCCCAAACCATGTTGACCCGCACGCCGGACCACGAAGACTGGACCCCCATCTGGCAATATCCTGCCAAGGCTCGTAAGCCTATGGAAGCGCCGGGGTTTGTCAAAACTGCGGTGGCGGCGCTCAGTGGCGCGGCAGGCCAGAGCAAGCTGCTGCCCGAGGCGATGCGCTTGGGGGCGCGCCTCTGTGGACGGGCTCTGGGGGTTCGCCAAGGGGTCACCAAGGTGCCTTTCACCGCCCCTCTGTCGATGTTCAATCGAACCCCGGCCTCTGGCCGAAGCTTTGCTTCCCTGACCGTACCGTTAAAGCGCATCAAGGAGATCAGTGCGCGAGCAGGAGCCAGTTTCAATGACGTTGTCCTGACCGCCTGTGATATGGC
This sequence comes from Ferrimonas sp., assembly GCF_048263965.1. Taxonomy (NCBI): domain Bacteria; kingdom Pseudomonadati; phylum Pseudomonadota; class Gammaproteobacteria; order Alteromonadales; family Ferrimonadaceae; genus Ferrimonas; species Ferrimonas sp. Next base: position 115,915 of record NZ_JBLXDO010000006.1, read on the forward strand.
GTTGAATCGATATCTGGAAGAGCGAAGAGTCAAGCTGGATAAGCCGTTGGTGGTGATGATGCCCATGAGCGTGCGTGATTCCGGTCAACTCAATGCCAACAACCAGTTTGTGTTTGGCCTGGTGGAACTGAGTAAGGGGCAGCTGATGCCCTTGCAGCGTCTGAATCGAGTCCGCCAGGCGGCGATGACCACCAAGAATGAGATCCGTCATTTCTCCGCCGAGTTGTATCAGAAATACGGTGTAGCCATTCAGGGGCTGTCCCTGGTGGCGGGCCGAATCGGTCTTGAGCGCAAGGTGCCCGCCTCCAGCAACCTGGTGATCTCTACGGTCCCCGGCCCTCAGGATCGCAGGTATGTGATGGGAGCCAGGGTCACCGAGGTTTCCCCAATGTCCGCCTTGCCTCCGGGGCAGAGCCTGAACATCACTACCTACAGTTTTGACGGCAAGGTGTGCTTCGGCTTCCTGGGCTGTCGCAAGGTGGTTCCGGATATCGGCATGCTGGCGGCCTACCTGGACAGGGCATTGGATGAACTGGAGCTGTCGGTGCTGACCCAGCCCATTAGCCTGTTTGATCTTTACCGCCCGGATCTAAAGGGGGCGCCTGTGATTGAGGAGGCTGAGACCACAGAGCCCACAGTGCAGGTAAGAGGTGAGGTCGGCTGATGAACAGAGATCTTCCTCCACTGGAGACGGTGAATCAGGTGCCCAGCTGGCAGGCGAGGGTGTACAACCGCTTGTTGAAGTTCGGGTTTAAGCGCCCCATTCAGAAACGGAGCCAGATCTCCGAGGTACGCAAGGTGGCGGCCTTTATGGACAGGTTGGCGGTTATGCCAAGGGGAACCCAATGTGAGGGATACCTTACCGACGGCCTCTCCTGTCACTGGTACCGGGTACCGCAAAGCTGCAGCAGCAAAGTGATTCTCTATCTCCATGGCGGCGGATTCGTCATAAAGACCCCGCAGACCCATGGTGCCATGCTGGCTCGCCTATGTGGCCACGTCGGGGCCACCGGTGTGATGGTGGATTACCCTCTGGCGCCGGAGCATCCGGTCCAGCAGGCCTTTGACGATGCCTTGAAGGCCTATGAGCGGGTGCTGGAGTCGGGGGTGAACCCCCAGCAGGTGGTCATTGCCGGAGACTCTGCCGGAGGGAACCTGACCCTGTCTACCCTGGTTGCCATACGTGACAAGAAACTCCCTGCGCCCGCCGGTGCCATTCTGCTTTCGCCCTGCACCGACCTGACTCTATCGGGAGCGTCGGTTCTGGGCAACATGGACAGGGATCCCATGCTCAGCGCGTCCTTCCTGGCGGTGGTTCGCGATTCGGTTGAGGGCAGTGCGGGTATGGAAGCCGATCCCCGTTACTCGCCCTATCACGCCGAGTTGTCGGGTTTGCCTCCGGTTCTGGTGGTGGTGGGGACCGAAGAGCTGTTGCTGGATGACGCCAGGGCGGTGGCGGCCAAGCTGAAACAGAGCGGCAACCGCGGCGAACTGCGGGTGTGGCAGGGGATGCCCCATGTGTTCCAGCTGCTCCACCGCGTGCCGGAGGCCAAGCGTAGCCTTGGGGAGTGCGGCGAGTTTATTCGTCAGTGCTTTGGCCGTTCGCCGACGATAACTGATGTGTCTCGAACCACTGCTGAATAAATTCCAGAAACAGCCGGAGTTTTCGGGTCATTAACTGGCGGTCGACGTAGACGGCATAGAGCTCCATGGTGCCGAAGTGGTGATCCGCCATCAATCGCTGCAACTTGCCTGAGGCCAGCTCGTCTCGCACATCCACTTCGGCAATCCGTGCCATCCCCAGCCCATCCAGGATGAACTGACGCCTGGCCTGGGAGTTGTCGGTGATTACGTCCCCATGAACCTCCACCTCCTCAATCTTTCCCTTGAAACCAACACTGGTCCGGTTGGGGTGACGGGAGAAGCGGTGGATGATCCAGTTGTGTTGCTTGAGATCGTCAATCTTCCTGGGGGTGCCAAACCGCTGCAGATATTCGGGGCTGGCGCACAGCAGATAGGGGCACTTGAGTACGGGTCTGGCCACCAACTGACTGGGTAACAGCGGCCCAAACCGAAAGGCCACATCGATGTTTTCTGCCACCAGCTCCTGTATCTGGTCGTTCATGATCAGTTCGATGCCAATGGCGGGGTAGAGGCGCTTGAAGGCGATGATGGCCGGCACTATGTGGCGGGTGCCAAAATTGGCGGTGCAGGTGACTTTGAGCTTTCCCTTAGGCTCTCCCTGCAGTTCGGCCAGGCGCTCCTCGGCGGCCTGTATCTCAGAGTGGACACGCAGGCAACTGTGGTAGTAGTCCCGGCCTGCCTCGGTCAGGCTAAGCTTTCGGGTGGAGCGGTTCAGCAGCTTGACCCCCAGCCTGGACTCCAACTGCTTCACCTGCTGGCTGACCGCCGCCTTGGAGAGGGAGAGGGTTTTGGCAGCCTGAGTGAAACTGCCTTCGGTCACGACCGCAGCAAAGATCTGCATCGATTCTGAGGTGCTGCGCATACCCGCCTCCATTGTTCAGGTTTGATTGACAGTGTTCTCGCAAAACCGAATATTTACATACAATGGTGGAGAGCTACAATGCCTGACATCAAGAAACCCCGGTGACATTGCACAAGGAGTCAGCCGTGAACAACTTCGATTACCAAAACCCTACCCGCATCCTGTTTGGACAGGGCGAGATTGCCAATATTGGCAACTGCATTCCTGAAGGCAGCAAGGTACTGGTGCTTTACGGCGGCGGCAGCATCAAGGCCAATGGTGTGTATCAGCAGGTGGCCGATGCCCTGGTCAATTACCAGTGGTTTGAACACGGCGGCATCTCCCCCAACCCCAAGTATGAAGAGCTGATGGGCGCGGTTGAGAAGGTGAAGGCCGAAGGGATCGATTTCCTGCTGGCAGTAGGGGGCGGCTCCGTGGCCGATGGCACTAAGTTTGTGGCGGCGGCGGCCCTGTTTGAAGGGCAGGACCCCTGGGATATCCTGGCCAAGCAGGCGCCAGTGACTCAGGCATTGCCTCTGGGTACCATCCTGACTCTGCCAGCGACTGGATCTGAAGCCAATGGCAACTCAGTGGTCACCCGGGGCGAAGACAAGCTGGCCTTCAGCTCTCCTCTGGTGTTCCCCCAGTTCTCCGTTCTGGACCCGACCACCACCTACACTCTGCCGGCCCGCCAGGTAGCGAACGGTGTGGTTGATGCCTTCGTTCACGTGATGGAGCAGTATCTGACCTACCCGGTGAATGCCCCCATTCAGGACAGGTTTGCTGAATCTCTGCTGCTGACCCTGATTGAAGAGGGCCCCAAGGCCCTGGCCGACGTCGGTAAGGCTGCTGAGGAGCAGAACTACGACGTACGCGCCAACATCATGTGGGCCGCTACCCTGGCGCTGAACACCCTGATTGGCAAAGGGGTGCCCCAGGACTGGGCCACTCACATGATTGGCCATGAGCTGACCGCCGCCCTGGGATTGGATCATGCCCAGACTCTGGCCATCGTCCTGCCCAACCTGATGCACGCCCAGCGTGCCACCAAGGGCGCCAAGATGGTTCAGTATGCCGAGCGAGTCTGGGGCATCACCGAGGGGGATGAGGAGGCGCGCATCGACGCCGCCATAGCCCAGACCCGTGCCTTCTTCGAGCAGATGCAGGTGAAGACCCGCATCAGCGAGTACGGTCATGGTGCCGATGTGGTGGATACCCTGGTGGCTCAGTTGGAGCGCCATGGCATGGTGAAGCTGGGTGAGCATGGTGACATTGATCTGGCTCGCAGCCGCGCCATCCTGGAAGCGGCGCTGTAGAGCGGTATCCAACACCCGGTAAAAACCGCCTCCTTGTGAGGCGGTTTTTTTATCAAATAAATTTAACGTTAAGCAACAGAAAATATTATCGAATGTGCCATGTCGTTCCAAATTGGAGAAGGCACTTTGACGGGATTTATAAGAAACTCACAACAAGGTGATCATTGTCAAACTACTGACATTATTTCTGTTAGTACAATGCTTTTTGTCCTGCTTTGAAAAATTAAAATTGGTAATTGATTTACTAGTTTAGGCACGACAAAGACAGGGACGATTAATCAGGAGCTTTAAGGAACAGGACCATGTTAGGGAAAATGCTGTGAGTTCCATTCATATAAGAACATTAAAGGTGGTGTTGATTCCACTTCTGGTTTGGACTGCATTGATATTGTTCTCTTACCTATGGAACGCAAAGTCCATCAGTGGGCAGATCATGGGGCGGGCTTATGCTGAAGCGCGTACCAACCTCAATAAAGACATCACTTTCCGTCGCTGGGGCACTGAGCATGGCGGGGTTTATGTGCCAATTACCGACACGCAAAAATCGGTACCCTGGATGGAGCATATTTCCAATCGTGATGTTACAACTACAAGTGGCCTTCAGCTGACCCTATTGAATCCTGCCTCCATGTTACATCAGATGATGGATGCTTATGCCGAAGAATATGGTGTTAGAGAGCGAATAATTGGCCTGAAGCAGCTAAATCCCGATAATAAGCCGGATGAGTGGGAAACTGAGCAGTTATACGCGTTTGACAGAGGAGAGAAAAAAGAGGTCTGGGCTGAGGTGGAGGTTGATGGGGAGCCCTACCTGCGCTACCTGCGAGCCATGTACATGGAGCCGGGTTGTGATAAGTGTCATGGTATATTGGGTTACAAAACCGGTGATATGCGTGGCGCCATTGGGTTAAATCTACCTTTGGTCGGTTATTATGAGATGATCGATGAGTCCGAGCGAAACCTGCAGCTGACATACCTGTCCATTTGGTTTCTCGTAGGAGCGTTGATGATTTTTTTTGGATATTTAACCATTATCCAAAGGTCAGAGAAAATTCGTCGCGACCGGGAAAGGTTGCAATCGCAAAAAGCACTTAGAATTTATGGTAATGCATTTGAAAGCAGTGGCGATGCTATCCTTATCGCGGATATCGAAAACAGAATATTCGATGTAAATTCTGCTTTCGTTGAGTTGACTGGCTATACCTTACAGGATGTAAAAGGAAGGAAGACAGCATCTCTTTCAAGCGGAGATACCGATGCGGGTGTGTATGCCGAGATGTGGCGTCATCTGGGTGAATCCGGCTTTTGGAGTGGGGAGCTTTGGAATAGAAAGAGGAGTGGTGAGCAATATCCTGTGTGGACATCCATTACACTGGTGACCGACAGGGAGGCGTCTGAGTCCTTTTATATTGCAAATTACAGGGATATTAGTGAGCAGAAGGCGATTCAAGCTCAAATATCTCATTTGGCACACCATGATATTCTTACTGGTCTGAGCAACCGTTACAGCCTCGAAGAGCGCTTGGAGCAGGCGATGTTAAGTTGTGCTCGAACTCAAAAGACGTTGGCTGTGCTATTTATCGATCTTGATCGTTTTAAGAATATTAACGATTCACTTGGTCATCAATCCGGAGACCAGATTCTTGTTAAAGTGGCTGATCGCCTGAGAACATGCGTTCGTGAAGAGGACATTGTTGCCCGTATTGGAGGTGATGAGTTTGTCATAGTCATTACCGGGCTTCAGGATCCGCTTAAGGTATCCGTAGTAGCTGAAAAGCTGATGCGCGTCATTCATCGGCCATATCAGCTGAGCCGTCGTAAGTTGGAGACAACAGCCAGTATTGGTATCTGCCTTTATCCAAATGATGCCCTGACAGTGGCGGATCTGTTAAAGAACGCCGATGTGGCCATGTACCAGGCCAAAGCTCGAGGCGGTAATCACTATCAGTTTTTCTCTCCTGTTATGTCTGTCGCCGCTAATGAGCGGCTTGAGCTGGAACACGATATGCGCTCGGCGTTAAAGCAGGGACGATTTGAGCTCTACTTCCAACCTCAATTTGACTCCACTGATCGAACACTCTGGGGGGTTGAGGCCCTGCTTCGTTGGCATGACCCGGTTCGAGGCATGGTCCCTCCCGATAAGTTTATTCCCATTGCCGAGGAGACCGGTTTCATTATCCCCCTCGGTGATTGGGTGTTGGAGCAGGCATGTAAAAAGCTTGCTGAGTTAAAGCAAAGTCAAGGTAAGCCCATCAAAGTTGCGGTCAATATTTCAGCGAAGCAACTGCAGTCTGATGCCCTGGTTAGCACGGTGGCCAGGTTAATTGAGCAATACGAAATTGAAGAGAACGAGCTGCAGCTAGAAATTACCGAGTCAGCAGCCATGCAGGAGCCGGAGTTTGCCACCCATCAGCTTTCCTTGTTGAGTAACCTTGGAGTATTGCTGGCGATAGATGACTTTGGTACAGGGCATTCCTCACTGGTTTATCTCAAGCGATTGCCGATTCATACCCTGAAACTTGATCGTGCCTTCGTGGGCGATATTGGTACCGATGAGGGGGATGAGGAGATTTGTATCGCGACAATATCCCTTGCCCACAGTCTTGGGTTAATGGTGGTTGCCGAAGGGGTAGAGACCAAGGACCAGTTGGAGTTTCTGGTGTCACATCGGTGTGATTATCTGCAAGGCTTCCTGTTTAGCAGGCCTCTTTCCGCCACCGACCTGGATCGCTTTGTTCAAAGGGAACGCCAGTTTTATTGGTAAGTTTTAAGGTGCTTTCTAACCGGGTGTCATTCGTCGGTCACATTCTCGCTTGAGTGGACTGATTTTAAGTTTTTCCGCTTAAGCGAGTTGATGCACTTTAGCAAAATGACAAAGTGAAATCTGAGTGAACATAGCCATGGTGAAAAGGAAAGGCACAATTTAAAGCCCCCATTCCGGGGGCTTTTTAGTTAGCGGGTCTTAATGGCGTTGAGTACCGCACAGACGCTGTCGAAGTTTCGCTTGATCTCATCATACTGGTGGTCGTTCATCACTGCCTGATCACCCTTGGCGCAGTCGGTGGCCAGGTACAGGGAAAACTCCAGATCCTCTCTGGCTCGTTCAAGCTGACGGCAGATCTCAGCTCTGGGATTACGGCTAATCATAATCTCTCTCCATCGCTAGGTTCGGTTGAGCCAAAAGAGTATAGACCCTGATCGGCGCTTCAGAGCGGCGGCGGCGGGCGCTTTTTTAACCTGGATCAATCTATGATTATTTCGAACGTGACGAATAATTTTTACATTATAAATCAACGATTAACGGTAAATGTCAGGCAGATCAGAAACTTCTCTCCTGACTGCGTCAGCCCGGGGTTGTCTGGCGCTGACCCTTACGGCTCTGACGTCAGGCGGTGATAAAAAAACGCTTCCCGAGGGAAGCGTTTTTTGTCTGTCATGGTGGGAGATTAGCTCTCTGCCTGTTGCAGCTCACCTGCGGGTTCCAGCTCCTCTTTGCCCAGCATCTTCTTAATCAACTGGGAGGCACTGAAGGCCACGGCCACCATCACAACCGCCATCAGGGTCAGCATACCGAAGTAGTCGCCATAGAGGTTCTGAACGATGGACTGGGTGATCTCCTGGCCTTTCTCCACGGCGATGGAGGTGGAGAACACCGCACTCACCACGCCGGAGAGGGCGATGGAGACGGAGAACAGGCTGACGGAGAACGCCTCGATGTGCTTGGGGGTCACCTGCAGAATGAAGGCCACCACCATGGAGCCAACAATCACCTCGGCCAGGGCCTGGAAGAAGTGGATTACCAGGAACACCTCGGGACGAATCACCACATCGGTGCCCACGGTCATCACGGCCAGGGTCAGGGTGCCGAAGGCCATGGCGGTCAGGATAAAGGCGAAGCCGACCTTGGTGGCGGTGGTGAAGTGAATACCACGCTTCTCCAGGGAGGAGAACACCAGGGCGATCAGCGGGCCGCCAACCATGCACCACATGGGGTTCATGGCCATGGAGGCTTCAGGGGCCAGCGGGATAAAACCAAACAGGTCACCACGCATGGTGTTGATGCTCACCAGGGTCATGGAGGTCATCATCTGGCCGTAGTAGACGAAGAAGGCGATGGAGAGCATCACCATAATCAGGATGGTGCCCATGCGCATCGCTTCAGGTTTCTTCGCCTTGAACATCAGCACCACCAGGTAGCCGATGGCACCCAGGCCGATGGCGTAAACAATGTTCTTACCGATCTCCATGTTGGAGAACATGAAGAACACCAGGGCGATCATGGCGATGGAGATGGCAACAAACAGTCCCCAGTTGGTCATGCTCACCGGCTTGCGGTCGATCTCAGGGCTGATCTCCAGCAGAGGCTTGCGGTTGATCACCATCAGCACGAACGCCAGCATCGCCATGGCGGAGGAGAGGGCGAAGCTGCCGTTGAAGCCAATCACCAGGATGATCATCGGGAAGGCGTACTGGCTGATGAAGGCGCCGATGTTGTTGATGGAGTAGTTCACCGCGTAGCCGTTCTCGAAGTCCTCTTCGGTCTTGAAGGTACGTTTGAACAGAGGCGAGTAGGCGGGGAACATCAGGCCTCGGGCGTAACTGGCCAGGGCGATGCCCGCCAGGCTCATGGGCACATTGGCCATAGAGGCACCCAGTACCAGCAGGGCGTAGCCGCCACCGAAGCAGGTAAAGGAGAGGGCCAGGGAGCGGTAAGCGCCCAGGAAGCGGTCGGCGATAAAGCCGCCGGCGATGGCAAACAGGGGGCCAATGGCCGAGAAAGCACCCACCACCATCATGGTGTCGGCTTCGGAGTATCCCAGGTCTTCCAGGAAGAAGCGGGTCAGTACCGCCATTACGCCATAGAAGGACATGCCGAACATCATCTGGCATACCATCATGGACCTATTCAATCGGTTCCACATAACTACTTCTCTTTGTAGGAACTTTTTGTTCTCAATGGTGAAAAAGAGAACAAACTCAATAATTACAACAGGTTGCGGATTTTACCACTGCCCAGCCCGATCCCCTACGCACGACCTCGCAAAGCGGAATATTGTTCTGTGCCAATCCGGGGTGATTTTGTAAATATTACTTTACGGGAATGAGATTGGGCTGTGAGTCTCAGTCGCAGGTGATTGGATGCGGTTGGGGAGAGTCCCAAAGGAAAAGCCCCGCTTTGCGGGGCTTTTATCCATGGCACACCTGTTAGGGCAGGTAGGTCAGCAACCTGGCTTTTACTTCGTCGGACGCAAAGGCGTTCTCCACGCTGACCCGGTAGATCTCGAAGTACTCCTCGAGAGTCAGGTCGAACTCCGTCATCACCTTGCGGACCTCGTCGGTCATGGTGGTGTTGGAGACGGTGCGGTTGTCGGTGTTGATGGTGATCAGCACCCCGTCTTTGTGGAACGCCTTGACCGGGTGGGTCGCCAGGGATTCCACCGCCTTGGTCTGGACGTTGCTGCTGGGGCAGGTCTCTAGGGCCACCGACTGATCTTTGACCAGCTGGTAGGCGCCAGGGTGCCCCTTGATGTGGATGCCGTGACCGATACGCTCGGCCCCCAGCAGTGCCACGGCGTCGTGCACATTCTGTCCATCCCCCTGCTCACCGGCATGGATGGTCACCCTGAACCCCTTGTCTCGGGCGTACTGGGCGTAGGGGATGAACTCATGGCAGAAGCCGGAACGCTCACTGCCCGCCAGATCGAATGCGACCACCCCTTTGCCCAGGAACTGGGCGCCGGCGTCGATGACGTCATTGATTCTGTCTTTGGGCATGGTGCGCAATATGGAGAGGATGTAGTTTCCCCGAATGTCATACTGCTGTTCGGCGCGCTGCATCCCCCTGATGGCACTGCCCATGATCTGATCTAGCTCCAACCCTTTCTGCATATGCAGCAGCGGGCCGAAACGCACCTCCAGGTACTTCACGTTCTCCAGGGCGGCGTCTTCAAACAGCTCGAAGGAGATACGCTCAATCGCCTCTTCGGTCTGCATTACGGACAGGGGCAGTTCGAAGCGGGAGAGGTATTGATCCAGATTGGGGCAAGTCTCAGGGGCGATCATCAGCGACTTGATATGATCCACATCTTCACTGGGCAGAGACAACTGTTGGCGACGGGCCAGGTCAATGATGGTCTGGGGGCGTACGCTACCGTCCAGGTGGCAATGAAGATCGATCTTAGGCAAGTCAAAGTGATTCATGAGTCTCTACCTTTCTATAAGGAAAAAAGCTAAAGACTTCATAATCAAGAATTTGCGGCTCTTGGTAGAAACTCCCGAACCATATCATCGGGATTATATGAAGCAATGTTCGCGGCGAGTCTACCACAGCATCAATCAGGTTGCCAGGCGGGGTGGAATGGGTGTTTTTCGCTGCCTCATTGTTACGCTTTGGTGACCAGTGCCACTCGGTGCTCTGCTGGCAGTGACACCTCTGTCAACGTGATCCAGGCCCCGTAGAGGGGCTCTTGCACTTGGAGGTGCGTCGCGACGTCAGGGCAAATAGGGTACACTGGCCGCCAGATTTGGACCGGTGCCGTCTTCAGGACAAGGTTGGACCTGGGTTGCTGGTCTGTGAAAGTCACCATGTAAATGGAACACAACTATAATGAATTCAACAAAAACAGAGACTCTCTACCGGGGCTACCCGAAGAACTTCTGGGTCGCAAACGGCGTTGAACTGCTGGAGCGAGCCGCCTATTACGGTGTGTTCATCGTAATCACCCTCTATCTCTCCCGAATCCTGGGCTTCAGCGACGTTGAAGCGGCGTGGATCTCCGGCTCCTTCTCCGCAGGCCTCTATTTCCTGCCCACCTTCTCCGGCGCCATCGCCGATCGCATTGGTTTCAGAAACTCCCTGATGCTGGCGTTCGGTCTGCTGACCATAGGTTACGCCAGTCTGGCATTCCTACCGGTCGCTCTGGAGGCCCAGGGCCTGGTGGAGTATGGCCGCCAGGTGGTCTATCACGGCCTGCGTGAGGCGGACGTACGCTGGGCCATTGTGCCGGTGATGATCGTCATCATGATTGGTGGCTCTTTCATCAAGGCGGTGATCACCGCCACCGTGGCCAAGTCCACCACTGCCGAGACCCGGGCCAAGGGCTTCTCCATCTTCTACATGATGGTCAACATCGGCGCCTTCTCTGGTAAGACCGTGGTGAAGCCCCTGCGTGAATCCATGGGTGACCTGGGCTTGGTGAACCTCAACTACTTTGCCGCAGCAATGACCGCCATCGCCTTTGTCAGCATCTTCCTGTTCTTCAAGACCACGGAAACGGCCGACGAGAAGCGCTCCATGGCCGACACCTGGGCGGCGCTTATTAAAGTGCTGACCAACGGTCGCCTGATCACCCTGACTCTGATCATCACCGGCTTCTGGATGGTGCAGCACCAGCTGTATGCCACCATGCCCAAATACGTGCTGCGTATGGCCGGTGAAGGCGCCTCTCCCTCCTGGTACGCCAACGTCAACCCCTTCGTGGTGGTGATGACCGTAGGTGTGGTGACCTCCATGATGCGTGGCCGCACTGCGCTGCAGTCCATGACCGTCGGTATGTTCATCATGCCTCTGTCGGCGCTGGCCATGGCCTCCGGCAACATGCTGGATGGCAACGTTGACCTGGGCTTTATGGAGATGCACCCGGTGGCCTTCATGATGATCATGGGCATCGTGCTGCAGGGTCTGGCGGAGTCCTTTATCTCCCCCCGCTTCCTGGAGTATTTCTCCCTGCAGGCACCTAAGGGTGAAGAGGGTCTCTACCTGGGCTTCTCCCACCTGCACTCCTTCATCAGCTCGTTGCTGGGATTCGGTCTGTCCGGTTACCTGCTGGAAGCTTACTGTCCGGATCCGCGCCTGTTTGCGTCTCAGGCTGAGTGGGCCGCTGCCGCCGCCAATGCGCACTACATCTGGTACTTCTTCGCCGGCATCGCCGCGGTGTCTGCCGTGTCTCTGATCATCTACGGTAAGGTGATCGGTCGCATGGACCGTAAGCTTGAGGCTCAGTCTGAGTCTGCGGTAGCGGAAGCTTAAGCACATTAAATCTGGAGTTGTCTCATGCGGCTCCATAAACGAAGACGTCCACTCTAGCAGCTGCTGGGTGGACGTTTTGTTTTTCTGGGGGGGCCGACTTCAGTACACACTTTGTCTTTGGCGGTGATGTCAGGCCGGAGAAGTGCTTCGTATCAGCTCTTACTTAACGGTTGAGACTCCCACACCCCGGGCAAGATCAAAACAGCTCTGTTGATGGTTTTTGACTATTTCCAGAATCTGGGGATCCAGTTTTCTTTCTGAGGCCATTTGTGTGACCACCGATAAAGCCTCTTCCCGAGTCATGCCCTTTCGGTAAGGTCTGTCCTGAACTATTGCCTGATATACATCAGCCAGGGCGATGATTCTGGCTTCAACGCTGTACTCCTGCTCATAAGGGTGGAAGGGGTATCCCTGGCCATTAAGGCTTTCATGGTGGAACGCTGCCCAGGTGGCGATTTCGTCAAGGCCTTCGACTTGCCTCAAAATTTCATAGGTTTCGAAACTGTGACCCTGAATGATGGCCCGCTCTTCACTATTCAGGGGGCCGGGCTTATCCAAGATGTGGTCGGGTATGCGGAGTTTGCCCAGATCATGCAATAACCCGGCGATTTCAATCATTTCGCATTGTTGCTCGTTGAGACCGTACCGCTCGGCGATAAACCGCGCTAGTTTGGCGACCAGAAAAGAGTGGTTTCCGGTGAAGTGGCTTTTGCGATCGACTATGTCAGCCATGATGAGAGATAACTTTTTAAGATCGGAAATGGACAGTTCTCTGACCATATCGAATTGCTCCATTCTTGAAACGAAACTGGCGATATGGCGTTCCTCCATGGATATCCAGAATGCTTCCGAGGCCTGAGCTTTTTCGAAGGCTTTGAATATGTGTGGAGCAAAGTATTCTCCAATGTATTTGGCCAGTTCCCTCACGATTTCTCGTCTTGCCAAAATCAGATTTTTAGCACTTGTAGCGGCGAGAACATCCACTCTGTCCGCGAGAAAAATCAGATTGGCCATAAGGGCATCGTGGGGGCTGACATCCTCTTGAACCAGTTTTTGCCATGGAGTGTGGTGATAGAGAATGGGTGTTGCGTATTTCGACAGCGGCGAGAAATCTCTGAGCAACTGATAGCCGGTATCACAATGGGATTGGGCGTCACTCCCAAAGAGTTTGGTCACCAGCTTATTGTGCATCTTCTGAGTGGATACACCACAGTCGTGCAATAGCCCTAAATCGAAGCAAAATTGAAGGTCGTGGTCACTGAAACCGAGCTGCTTACCTATCTGAACAGAGATATAGGCGACCCGTTTTCCATGTTGAGTGTCATTAAGGCCAACCAGTGAGGCGGCGGTCTCGATGGCTATGACCATTTGTCTCAGGTTGACTGACAGGCGAGAGCGTCCATCCATTCTTTGTTCCTGCCCTAACATCCTTGACTCCTTCCATGGACTGTTGGCTGTTCAATATTTCACCACTCTTTACTTTAGAGCTACTACTCAATGCTAGCAAGGTCGACTAAGAATGATTTTTTAATTTAGAACAATGAGTTTGCCAGTCTGCGAGATGTGGTGAACGTGCTTTTTTGAGGGGGTGACTAAGAATTAAATACGCCCAACGGGGAGTTGTATCCGCCTGCGATTACAGCCGATCGTCGATGACGGTTCCCGGTGGAAAGGCCTGCTGAAAGGCGCCGCTTTTGAGCATATTTTGTTCCAGACGGTTCTGGGCATCGCGGTTGGTCTGTTGTGAGTCGCTGGTGTCGGAGAGACTGGCGGCTTCACTGGGAGCAGCCTCTGTAACGTCACTGGATGTCGCGGCAGTGGAGGCGGCGGTTGAGTGGGTCCCGCTGGTGGTGCTGGATCCCTGTGATTCAGTGTCAGCTTCCTGCTCCATTTCGGCCAGTTCCAGGGTGGCCTGATTCATGATGATGGAGGCCTGGGCGGCGACACGCCGGTCCTGGTTGGAGGGTTGCATGGGGGCATTGGCGGCGCGGATCACCGTTTCCATCTTTTCGATGGTGGCCTGAGGGTCACCGTCAACCTTGCTGGTGTCGATGCTGACTTCGCCATTTTGAGCGTACATGCGGCCATCGCTGCCACGGACAAACTCATACTCTGGCGAGCCGGCGTGTTTGCCACCGACCCGGGCGTGTGCCTGCTCGTGAGTGCGCACCTCCTGATCCCGCGCTTTTAGCTGGCCCAGTTGTTGTTCGACCAGTTTGCTTTCAGGATCCTGGCTCGCGGCCTTGGGGGACTCGTCGCCCTGAGTGCCGCTGCTGACCTCCATGCGGTTGTCTCTGCGATCCTGCTGGCCCTGAGGGTCGCTTTTCTGGCCCTCACGGGCGGCAGTGGCCGCATCGGCGTTGACCGGTACGCTGCCCTGAGGGTTGGCCGGGGCAGGCTGGGTGGCGGGGGCCACGGTCGCCGGGGCGATGTAGGGAGCGGTGTGGGTCAGCTGCATGGCGTTAACGGCTCAAGGTGGATTCATTGCGGCTATTATTGCATAAAAACAGGGCGGTTACAGAACCAACAGCTGGGGCTGGCCTGGTTGCAGGCGGGGTGCTAAGGTGGACTGCTGTTCTACTTTTCTATGCATTGGACCTGACCATCTATGCTTCACTCCGCCGTTGCCGGGTTCAGTCTTGGCCTTTCCCTGATCCTGCCCATTGGCGCGCAAAATGCGTTCGTGTTGCGACAGGGGGTGGCCAGGCAGCATGTCCTGCTTATCTGCAGCATCTGCGCATTTTCCGATGCGCTGCTGATCAGCGCCGGAGTGTTTGGCTTTGGTGAACTGCTGCTGCTTCACCCTCAGGTGGCCGAGTGGGCCCGATGGGGTGGGGCGGTGTTCTTAAGCCTGTATGGCCTGATGAGCCTGAGGTCCGCCTGGAAGGCGCGTCACGCCATAAGCTGCTTGGGAGGCGGAGAGCAGAGTGCCATGCGTGCGGCGATGACCTGCCTGGCCATCACCTGGCTCAATCCTCACGTCTATCTGGATACCATAGTGCTGTTGGGTTCGGTCTCCACCGGCTACGACGCCAAGGGGGCGTTCGCCTTTGGCGCCGTCAGCGGCTCCTTCCTGTTCTTCTACTCCGTGGGTTTTGGCGCCAGGCTGTTGTCGCCGCTGTTCAGCCGGGCACGCGCTTGGCAGTGGCTGGAAGCCTGCGTCGGTGTGGTGATGCTGCTGCTTGCCTATAACTTGATCACCACCAATCTGGGTTAACCGGAGCGAGATGCTTCATATCGATACCTGAAGCCCTTTCCAGTGCGAGATTTAGCGTACCCTGCTGACCTTTGAAGAGCATGTGCGACAGACCTCAATGAAAAAGGGCCTCCGTGGAGGCCCTTTCTCTTATGGGCTCGTCAGCCTTGTTGCTGGGAATCGCCGGAATTTCTTAGAGGTTTTAGCGGGGCGAAGAAGTCACAGGCCTCTCTGACGGCGCTGGTTGGCTGCTCCCAGGCTCCGCATAGATCGCGCTGATTTTCCGGTTTACGGATAAATTGGCGGCACTGTCCACATCGCTTCATGGCTGACTCCTTCTCTGCTCTTTTACCTCTGCTGGATTTTCGACCTTAGCACGGCGTCAGTGATTGAAAATTCACATTAGGTGACTGACCAGTCAGAAGTGGGAGCCGGATCCCGCAAACGGCTCGGAAAGGGTTCAGAGTTTCATTCGGCCAGATCCAGGCTGAGCCAAAGCCTGTCTCTGTGCTGGATCCCCTGTTCGAACAGAGGCTCAGGATAGTGAGTCAGAAAGTAATCCCGCTGGACCTCGGTCACCCGAAACCCCAGCCTCTGATAAAAGGTAAGTTGAGGGCCAAAGCTTCCGGTGCCCAGGGCGACCCGGCTTGTCCCCTTGGCAGACAGTTGTTTCAGGGTCCAGCGCAGCAGTGAGGTGCCGATGCCTTTGCCCTGAAATCCGGGTTGGACGGCCAGATTTAGGATCTCCGCTGTGCCGTTTTGACCGGGCAAAACCAGGCAGGCTCCCAGGTATGCGTCCTGCTGTTTGGCGGCGAATCCCCAGCATCTGTCGAGATAGCCCTGTATTTTCTCTTCGCAGGGATCCGCTTCCAAAAGCAGGGACATAGGCAGTTGTGTTGGTGAGACTTCGACCAGTTCCATCCTGGGTTCCGTTTGTGGCGCAAGTACCTGATCCATCATATTACAGAATTGGGCTTGATCTCGGCTAATACCCAACCGGATGGACTTAGGCATACTTGAGGCCGTTTTGTTTATAGTGGGCAGTCAGATGAGACCTCTATTTCTGTTTGGGTTGCTGTGTGTGGCGGTGACTGCGGGGGCTCAGGGGAAGCAGCTTCAACCCCATGTGGCCTATGGCTGGGACGACAAGATTGGCAGCCTGGACGAACACCCCGAGTTCAGCGCGGCCATATTGGCGCCGTCCATCTTCACCAATCCCAGGGCGGAAACTTTTAAGGTTCACCAGGGGCGCTTCTGGCAATGTGCCACCCGGGATAACAATGGTCAGTGTACCCAGGTTAAGTTTGTCGGTTATACCGCGGAGGCAATGCAGACGATGGCAAGTAATGAGATCCCCATGAGCCCTGAGGAGTATCGTCATACCAAAGAGCTGATAGAGCAGATGATGATGGAGCTCAGGTTTCGCGGTATGGAGGACAGCCACCCTATGATTCAGCAGGCGTTGAAGCAGGGAAGGGCGATGCACATGACACTGCTGACCCAGAAGCAAGAGTAGCAAGTTGCCCTACACTTAGGGGTTGTCTCTGTCCGTCGACAGAGGCTCTCCTAAAGGTAACGGGGAGGTTGGTATGGGCTCTTTGGTTAGCATTGTTGAACGGGGTTGGCAGGCGGTTGCTGCTGCTGAGTTCGATCAACTGGTCGAGGATTATGTTGAACAGATGTCCTTTATCATGCCCGGACAGGCCGACTGTCTGGAGGGCCGAGGGGCCTTTCGCCAAGCCTTAAATGGTCTGGGGGAGATTCTTCCTCCCGGGTTTGAGATCACGGCCATGCGTCATTTGGAGGGGGATCAGGAGGTCATCTCCATCATTGAGTGGCGCTCAGACAAGGTCGCCGCTTCCCAGCTCACGGTGCTGTTCAAGTTTACCGGCGACAAGATCCATGAAGAGAGGTGGTTTATCGATACCCTGCAGTGGAAAAGTGCCTTCTAGGGGGAAGGGGGGGCCGGTCTGTTGGTCGCCAGCACCCTGTCTTCACTGTCGCGTTTGACGTACTGGTGACTTAACACTGTTGATGATATTTGTTAGTGTTCTGAAATTAAAGGTAAAAGTGTGAGGCAAGGGATGGCGTCAGGACAGTGTAATTGTGGAGCGGTGGCGTTTGAGATCACCAGTCCCATCTCTCAGGTCTATGTGTGTCACTGCTCCATCTGCCGCAAGGCCACGGGGACCAATGGCATCGCGGTGGTGGTGGTGGACAACAGCGCGTTTCACTGGGTGCGCGGCCAGGAAAACATCGCCACCTGGAAAAAGCCCGATGCGGACTGGCAAAAGTGGTTCTGCTCCACCTGTGCTTCGCCGCTGCCAGGTGAAAACGATGAACTTCGGATGTATATCCCCGCAGGCTTGATTACCGAAGGGGATGAAAACCTCAAGGTTGCCCACCATATCTGGGTGGACTCCAAGGCTCAGTGGGACGAGATCGGGGACAGCGGCAAGCTGCATCCCGAGGCCTTTGGGAGCTGAATTTTTTAAACAGTGCCCGGTACAACCGCCGGGCATTCTTATTGCTGATATCTGATGTCAGCGAAATAAAAAAGATAAAAGCAGTAATCAACAAAGGAAGTGGTATGAGGAACTTGGTTTTGGCTGCCTCTCTGGCCTTAGCTTTAGTTGGCTGTGCCTCAACGCCGGTGCTGAATTATTCACCCAAAGAGATTGAGGGCAGTGAATTAGAACAATACTGGGTGTTGAAGCAGTCGCAATTTAGCACCGGATCGAGATATAAGAGGTTGCCCAAACAGGGCGCCGTGGTAGAGGTGAGGTACCTGATTGACTCCACTGGCAAGACTCACGAGGCGCAAGTGGTCAAGGCAGAGCCAGACGATGATTGGAACCGAACCGCGCTGAAGGTCGTCGACATAATGGAGTATGACAATGCTCCAGGCAATGAATCACTTACGCCTGTCTATGTGATCACCACGTTCACCTTCAAAATCTAACCATTGTCGAATAAGTACGCCGTTGTCAAAACGCAAATCTACCTTTCAGGAGTGCTTGCAATCTGCAGCACTCCGACTTTTCCCCTTTAGATAATCCATGTATTTCATATAGATAGAGTTTGGCTCAGGCTGTGCACGCTTCTTGCTGTATCTGATCAGGTAACCGAGGAGTGAATCATGAGTCTGATAATGGGTTTCTATACACCCCAGTGGCAGGAACAACACCACAGAATCGCCCACGCTTTGGGAGAGCGCTACCCCTTCGCACGCTGCATCAAGGGCGACCACTGTGTTTTGCTCAATGAGAGTGAAGATAACTGGGACTCCGGGGACTGGCACCAGAGGGGCGAAGTAGTGCTGTGCTGTTTTGGGCATCCTCTGCTCAGCGGCGACCGCCGTCGTGACCTGATCCGCCTGACTCACGAACATTTCGACCCGGTTCGTCTTAACGACGCCCAGGGCAGCTACCTGCTGGTGCACTACAACAGGTTCAATCAGAAGCTGACCCTGTGCGCTGACCCCCTGTCAATTCGTCCCTTCTACACCATGGAGTTTGGCGGCGGAATCCTGTTTTCCAATCGAATGAAACCCCTGGCAGAGATTGCCGAAGTCGTTGACAGGAACCGGGCGGCCCAGATGGAGTATGCGCTCCTCGGCTATACCCTGGGCAGCCACACCCCCTATGCAGGTATCCGGGCCAGCCGCCCCGGTGAGATGCTCTCCATCGACAGTGGCGGCCTGCGGCGCCAGCGTCATCACCTCTGGCACTATGGGGTTCCACTGGAGCGGGATCAGGGGGTTCTGGCGCTGGACTGGGCCTTCAAGCAGGCGGTTGGCCGTTACTGCAATGAGGAGTCCGCTTTCGTGTCCACCTTGAGCGGCGGACTGGATTCCCGGCTCATTGCCACCGAGCTGCTCAGGCGCCGGGCCGACCTCCACTGTCTCAATTTTTCCCGCAACCAAAGCCAGGATCTCTGGTGTGCACAACGCTTTGCGCAACATCATCATCTGCCTTTGACAGTATTGGAGGTGGAGGACACTCAGACACTCAGCTGCGAACAGCGCCTGGGACAGCACTGGACACCTGAAGCTTTCGATCACTACCACAATGTGGAGCGTCCCAGGCTGGTGTGGTCCGGCAATGGCGGCAGCGTCTGTGTGGGACTGGTCTTCACCTCTCAAGAGGTGGTCAAGGCCATAACCCAGGGCGATCCGGAAGCGGTGATCGATGCCTACATAGAGCAGCAGCAGGCCTATGTGCCTCAGGCACTGGTGAGTGACGGTGCCAACGAACAGCTGAGATTCAAGGAGCGGTTGTTGACGGCCCTGGGAGAGTACTGTCATTTGCCCATGGGGAAGGCCTGGCAGCTGTTCCTGTGGGAGAACGACCAGCATCAGCACGTGGCGGTGCCCTTTGAGGAGATGGACCAGTTCAACCTGGACTTCTATCTGCCGTTCTACGCCAAAGGGGTGCTGGAGGCGATGTTTGCCATGCCCATGGAAGCGGCCGCCCGTCACGGGGTCTACATGAGTTGGGTCAACCGATGCTATCCGCAGATGCTGACCACCCCCTGGCAGACCTATCCCGGCCACATCCCCTGTCCTCTGGCGATCCCAGATACGCAGCAGCACCAGTGGCAGTTTCGCCTGCCCAGAGGCACACGTAACCATTTGCAAAGAAAGGGGTGGCAGGCAATTTTACGGGGCCAGGGGGCCCTGAACAAAGGCGCCATTGCGGCACGTTGTCTGGCGGACCTGCTTGGGGTCAGAGACACCAGCGCTCACCTGAAGTTTGTAGCCCAGTATGAGCGCTGGTAGTCGGTGTGCCGCTTAGCGGGACAGATAGGCCACCAGGAACTGGCTGATGGACACTAGATCGGCCACGGCGATCTCCTCTTCGGTGGTGTGCACCTTGGCCATGCCGGTGGACAGGTTGACCGTGGTCAGCCCCTTCTCATTGAAGATGTTGGCGTCGCTGCCACCGCCGGTGGGTCGGGTCTGTGGGCTCACCCCGATGGCTTCAAATCCCTGTTTGATGCCGGTGACCAGCGGGTGGTCGTCCGCAATGCGGTAGGCGTTGTAGGCCCGCTTGGTTTCAACGGCGACCTTGGCGCCATGCTCTGCGGCCACCGATTCCAGGGTATCCACCATGTGCTGGGTCTGTGCGGCCAGCTTCTGATCATTCAGGGAGCGGGCTTCCGCCTCCAGGTAAAGCTCAGGCATCACAATGTTGGTGGCACTGCCGCCTCGGACTACGCCAATGTTGGCGGTGGTTTCCTCGTCGATGCGTGACAGTTCCATCTTGGAGATGGCGTCTGCCGCCACGGTCAGGGCGTTGATGCCGGTCTCGGGGGCCAGGCCCGCGTGGGCTGGCTTGCCGGTGATGGTTGCCTTGATGTTCTGCTGACCCGGGGCCACGGTGATGATGGTGCCGATGGGACCGCCGGAATCCAGCACGATGGCCTGCTTGGCCTGGATCGGGCTCATGTCGAAGTTCTTGGAGCCGTGCAGGCCACCCTCTTCGAAGACGGTGAAGGCCAGTTCGATGGTGGGGTGGGGCAGGCCGTGCTCTTTGAGGATGCGCACCGCTTCCATGATGGCGGCGATGCCGGATTTGTCGTCGCCACCCAAAATGGTGTCGCCGGCGGAGCGGATGATCCCCTGCTCAATCACCGGTTCGATGCCGTTGCCCGGGGTGACCGTGTCCATATGACAGCTCAGCAGAATCTTCTCCTCTGTCCCTTTCAGGCGGGCATAGAGGTTAAAGCCGTTAGACAGCTCCTCGGCAACCGGCAGACGCTGTACGTCAAAGCCGAGTTCACCCAGTTGCTCTGCCAGGGTAGTAGCGATCGCCTTTTCATTGCCGGATTCGCTGTCGATGCGCACCAGATCCAAGAAGTGCTGGACCAAACGCTGTTCGTTGATGGTGGTCATATGGGGCTCCCTAAAACGTTGACCCGGCACTCTAGCCAAGATCCACCGGAAAAACCCTGAGCCAGGCCATCAATTCGGCGTTTGACCGAACCGACGCTGGGACAGGTGGTGATTTTTTGCTCCATTTACATTCAATTTATTGGAATCTCAGCGAATCCTTGCGGTGCGCCGTTGGTTGTGGCACAAGTCATACTCAAAAGCAGGGCACGCCTGACCGGCACGGAGCCGTTATGAACGACCACGAAAAATCCACGCGCCAAGTATTTACTGACGCTGCTGTCGAAGCAGCCCTGAAGATCGGTGCCATCTTCATTCTTCTGAGCTGGTGTTTCCAGATCGTGCGGCCCTTCCTGGTGCTGATTCTCTGGGGCGGGATCATTGCCGTCGCCCTGTTTCCCTTGGTGCGCTGGCTCTCCGGTCGTTTCGGGCTGAAGATAAGCCTGGCGAGCAGCATGGTGACCATCCTGGTACTCGCCGTGCTGTTGGTGCCCACTTATCTCTTTTCCGGGGCGCTGTTCTCCGGTACCCAGAGCCTGCTGGCGGAGTTCAAGGAGGGGAGTCTGGTGATTCCGCCGGTCTCCGATGCCATCGCTCAATTGCCCTGGGTGGGGGAGGAGTTGCACGGCCTTTGGCAAAAGTTCTCGGTGAACCTGGGGGCCGCCCTCGAGGGCTTTGGCCCCGAGATCAAGGAGGCGCTCTCCCAGGTGGCGGCCATGGCCGGAAGCCTGGGTCTGGGGCTGTTGCAGTTTGTGGCGTCGGTGATCATCGCCGGGGTGCTGATGACCAATGCGGATTCCATTCGCGCCCTGTTCTACAACCTCTCCATGCGCATGGCCGGCGAGCAGGGGCGCAGCTTTAACGCCCTGGCGGTGGCGACCATCCGCAGTGTGATGCAGGGGGTGATTGGCGTCGCCCTGATTCAGTCCCTGCTCTCCGGCATTGGCATGGGCCTGGCCGGGGTGCCGGGCACCGGCCTGTGGATGCTGCTGGTCCTCATTGTCGCCATACTCCAGTTGCCGCCACTGCTGGTGCTGATCCCTGTGATGATCTACCTCTTCTCCCTGGACAACACCACGGTGGCGGTGGCCTTTATGATTTGGGGGCTGCTGGTGGGCGGCAGCGATGCGGTGCTCAAGCCTCTGTTGATGGGCCGTGGCGTGGACATACCCATGTTGATCATCCTAATGGGGGCCATCGGCGGCCTGTTGCTCTCCGGTATCATCGGTCTGTTCGTTGGCGCCGTGGTGTTGGCCCTGGGCTTCAAGCTGTTTACCGCCTGGCTGGGCCAGGAAGCCTTGCCGGAGCCGGCAGCCACGCGGGTTCGTGTAGGGCCCAAAAACTAGCCGATATCGATCTCGCCCAATCCCTGGCGGCGTTTTGAACACCTTGTTCTACATTGAATAGGTGTTCGATAACGTGCTGCAGCCAGGGGTGGGCATGAGTGACGAGGAGAAAACGGCCCCAGAGCCATCGCCACAGGCAGGCGACGGGGCCAACGAGCAAAGCAAAATAAGACGCATCACCAACCTGATTCTGGGGGTGGTGCTGGTTCTGTTTCTGTTCCATCTGATTGCGGACCGGCTGATCCCCTCGACGGATCTGGGCCGGGTCCGCGCCTTTGTCGTGCCCATCACCCCTCAGGTGTCCGGCGAACTGCAGGCGATCAAGATTGAGCCCAACACCCCGCTGAAACAGGGGGAGGTGCTGGCGGTGATCAATCCCAAGGATTACGAGATTGCCCTGCAGCAGGCGGAGCAAAACCTGAAGCAGGCGGGACAGAGCCTGGGGGTACAGACCGCCAATGTCTCTGCGGCCCAAGCCAAAGTCACCAATGCCGAGGCCAACCTGCAAAATGCCCGGGTGCAGTCTCGGCGGGTGTTTGCCATGGTGGAGCGGGGGGTGATGTCCCAGGCGGATGCGGATAACGCCAGGGCGGCACTGACCAGCGCCGAAGCTACCCTGGCCAGCGCCAAGGCGGACCTGGCTAAGGCCCGGGAGCGCCTGGGGATGGAGGGAGAGAACAACACCCAGGTGCGCAGTGCCCTGCTGGCACTGGAGCAGGCACAGCTGAACCTGTCTCGTACCCAGATTGTCGCCCCGTCCGATGGGGTGGCCTCCAACTTCCGCCTCAAGGAGGGAGTCTACGCCAATGCCGGCCAGCCACTGATGACCTTCATCTCGTCCGATGAAGTGTGGATAGAAGCCTACTTCAGAGAGAACAGCCTGGGGAACATGAAGCCGGGGGATCGGGTGGAGTTCACCCTGGATTATGCGCCGGGCAGGGTGTTTCAGGGTAGGCTGGGCTCCATCGATCTTGGGGTGGACTGGGGCCAAAACGAGCAGGTAGGTCGCCTGGCCCAGGTCTCCAGCGACACAGGTTGGTTGCGGCAAAGCCAGAGGTTTCCGGTGACCATAGTGCTGGAGCCCAGCGAGGCCTATGGCTATCGCCGCGTGGGCGGCCAGGCGGATGTGATCGTCTATACCGGTGACGGCATGCTGCTCAATGGTTTGGGCTGGCTGTGGATTCGCCTGGCCAGTTGGGCCTCCTATGTGCGATGAATCCAGATGATGGCGCTGAGCCTCAAAAGCCGTGACAGGCGGGCCCTCAGGCTGACCCTGGGAGTCGGACTCGCCGTGGCGCTGTCGGCGTCCATCGCTTGGTCGCTGGCGTTCGTGGCGCCGGTGTTTGCGGCCAAGTTCCTGGTGGAGCGGGTCGAGCCCACCTGGGGAACCGCCCGCGAGCTGCTGTTCGGCGTTCTGGCCACCGTCGCCATCGCCTTCGCCGTCAGCGTCGGCCCCATTCATTACCCTCTGGTGTTCCTGCCACTGCTGGCACTGGTGATGCTTTGGGCCTACTTCCTGTTCAGCGACCCCCGTTGGAACTTCTTCGCCTCCATGCTGATCATCGCCGCCCTGTTGCTGCCGTATCTGGGTTTACTCCACCCCGGCATCGCGCTGGAGCTGGGCATCGGCCTGGCGTTCTCCGGTGCGGTAGCGGTGCTGGTGTTTACCTTGATGCACCTGCTGATCCCCGAAGCGAAGGCCCAGAGCGGCTCGACTGCGGACGCCGAGGAGCTGCCAGACGCGGATGTGCGCACCGATGAGGCGGTTCGTGCCCTGGTGATCGCCTTCCCTGTGGTGGGCTTTTTCTTTCTGGCGCAGGTGAGTGACGCCCTGCTGACCATGATCTTCATTGCGGTGCTGTCGCTGCAGGCCTCGGGCGCCAAGAGCGTCAAGGTGAGCCTGTTCCTTCTGGTGACCAATGGTGTGGGGGGCGTGGTGGCGGTGCTGTTCTATCAGCTGCTGGTGGTGATGCCCTACCTGGGTTTCTATGTGGCGCTGGCGATGCTGGTCACCATAGTGCTGGCCAGCTATCTCTACGCCGATCCCGACAAGGCCCCGCTTTACGCCGGCATCCTGTCCACGGTGCTGGTGCTGGTGGGTTCCACCGCATCGTCCATGGACAAGGAGGTGGTGAGCAACTTCTACCTCAGGTTACTGCAGATCGCCATGGTTGGGGCGTACATGGTGTTTATCTCCTACTTTTTGGAAAGCCGATCCAGGCCGGGAATCTCTCTCAGGTCCTAGATCTCATTTGCTACCGGTCGTCCCTGGCTTAAGCCTGCCGGCCAACAAGGAGCCCCCATGAATCATCAAGTGAAAGAACAGCATCAGCTTTTGACCGGTGCGGCGGTTGAGGCCGCGGTCAAGATTGGTGCCCTGTTTATCCTGATCAGCTGGTGTTTTCAGATTGTGCGCCCCTTCCTGGTGCTGATCATGTGGGGCGGCATCATCGCCGTCGCCCTGTTTCCCGTGGTTAAGGGGCTGGCGGACAGGACGGGCTGGAAGCTGGGGCATGCCAGTACCTTGATGACCCTATTGGTGTTGGCGTTGTTGCTGGTGCCCAGCATTCTGTTTTCCGGCGCCCTGATCACCGAGACCCATGAACTGGTGACGGAGCTCAAGGACGGAAGCCTGGTGATCCCGCCGCCGTCAGAGGCAGTGGCCAGATTGCCCCTGGTTGGCGATGACCTGCATCAGCTGTGGCAGAAGTTTGCCACCAATTTGGAGGGGGCGCTGATCAGCTATGGCCCACAGCTCAAGGATGCCCTGGCAAGCCTGGCCTCCTCCCTGGGGGGCGTGGGTGTGGGCCTGTTGCAGTTTGTGGTGTCGGTGATCATTGCCGGGGTGTTCATGAGTAACGCCGAGTCCGCAGGGCGGCTGTTTCACGGCATTGCCCTGAGAATGGCAGGCCCTCAGGGGGAGAGCTTCACCTCACTGTCGGTGGCCACCATCCGAAGCGTGACTCAGGGGGTGATTGGGGTTGCCCTGATCCAATCCCTGCTGTCGGGCATAGGCATGGGGCTGGCCGGTGTGCCGGCCACAGGCCTGTGGATGTTGCTGGTGCTGATTGTCGCCATAGTGCAGCTACCGCCCATACTGGTGTTGGCGCCGGTGATGATCTATCTGTTCTCGGTGCAAACCACCACGGTGGCGGTGGTCTTCATGGTGTGGGGGATTCTGGTGAGCGCCAGTGACGCGGTACTCAAGCCGATGCTGATGGGGCGCGGGGTGGATATCCCTATGTTGGTGATCCTTATCGGCGCCATCGGCGGCATGCTGCTCTCCGGCATCATCGGACTGTTCGTCGGTGCCGTGGCGCTGGCCCTTGGCTACAAGCTGTTTTCCGCCTGGCTGGCCAGGGAAGGGCTGGCAGAGCAGGGCGCCGCTCAGCCTCATCCCGAGCCTGAGAACTAACCCATATCAACCTTGTGAGGGACGCCCATATAGCGGCCAAACAGGCGGTCGAGCAGGGCGTCGCTCATAAAACGGCGGCAGAACAGGGCGACACTGGCTACCTTAGGGGCGGCGTAGCGGGCCTTGGGACGCTTTGCCAACGCGGCTTTGACGATGATGTCCGCCACCAGTTGAGGGTCGCACTCCATCGAATGATCAATGACTCCTTTGGCGCCAATAGCGGTCATTCGTTGACGACGAGATCTTGCACTCTGTGATTTGGCCCCTACAAAACACACGCTAGAGGGTGTACCTTAAACATTCTTTTAGAAACAGCTGGTTACGACTGACTTCCGTCAGTGATGACGAGTGATCGTATTCGTCCTTGGCGGAGCTTGGGCGAAACTTGAGCTCCCAAGTCAAAATGACCTTTAATATCAATGCGATGCGGGTTAGTGTTCACGAACTAAAAGTTGTCGCTCTACCTGGGTTTATATACAGTCATGGAGACATTCCGCCTTTTCGCGAGCTAGATCCACCTTTCACGCAAAAGAGCTTTGAAGAAAGGCGCCAAAAGTGCCAATAACACTTTGATAGTGTGGTGATTTTGGTGAATTACAGAACTTCACCTAATGTGGATAGGCGGCAAGATTGTATTGAGTGATAGGCGGCCAGTCGTCGCATAATAAGCTGTTATGTATTAGTGTATAGAAAAAAGGAACTTTAAATTGTTAATACCTTACAAGAATTTAAAGTCGGAAACATTGAACTCAGCTATTAGTGGTGTGCGTATAGTTTCTATAATAGGCTACCTATTTATTTTTACGTATTTCATTAATGTTATCTTTTACATGGCTGATTACATAGATGAATCTGCGGGAGACTCTATGCTTTTAGCCGGAATCGGATTTCTAGCTGGAAGTGCTATTTTTGCGATAATTATTGATTGTGTTGAAGAGTTCAGGAAAAAGACAAGAAATGTGGACTAATACATAACAAGGCACTGTAGGCGGATTTCAGCCAGCCCGGCTTCGCTCGTGCCTCGCGGAACATCGCCGGGCAGCCTGCTCCCGCTAAGTGGGGCGTTACGAGTATGGAGGCAGTATGAGACTTCTAATTTTAATAATTTCTGTGTGGTCATATTCTGTTTTTGCAGATTGCTACGTTGTTGGCGACTTTAAGGGGCATTCAGCATTTCAAGATGAAGGCTTTGGGCTAAGCAAGGATGGTATATCTTCACAAAAGTTTATTTTGGAGCTTGATGGGGAAAATAGTAGTGTTTCACCAAGCGACTTAAGTTGTTTTCAAGTAGGTCTAGGCACTCTATTTTGTGTGTATGTCGGGCAAAACAAAGAGTCCACGGTTGAAATTTG
Source organism: Ferrimonas sp. (assembly GCF_048263965.1). Taxonomy (NCBI): domain Bacteria; kingdom Pseudomonadati; phylum Pseudomonadota; class Gammaproteobacteria; order Alteromonadales; family Ferrimonadaceae; genus Ferrimonas; species Ferrimonas sp. Next base: position 142,947 of record NZ_JBLXDO010000006.1, read on the forward strand.
GACTGTTTACCCTGATGATAACAAGGTTACTTATTCAAAGTCGAGAAATGGATTCGGAATTTTAAATAGCGCTAGTATGTTTGTTGGAAACATTAAAGGCCGCTGCGACTAAACTGCAGCAAAGCGTTTATGTAGTGAACGCCAGTGACCGCATCATGCCCTGAGGCATTCGTCAACTCAGCTTCAGCCAGTTACGAGGGGTGAGCCTCGTAGCTGGAGTTGTCGAACATAGTGGTCTTCGTCATAGACTGTCCTCGATTTCCAGCATCGGTAAAGGATACGTATCCATTTGAACGCCAGTGCCCTGACTGCGACATGATGGGGTTTGCCCAAGGCTCTAAGCCGTTGATAGTAAGCGCAAGCCCAAGTTGAATTGGCCACTGATTTCTCTGCCCATTCAACAAAGGATTGGCGAACAAACTTAGAGCACTGCCATCGGAAGTGCACCCAGCATTTCTTGCCACTGCGTTGGGTTACTGGTGCAATTCCCGCTAGTTGCTGAACCTCTTCGGCAGACTGAAATCGTTCTCTTTTTTCTCCAAATGCAACGAGTAATCTTGGGGCCAGGCAAGGTCCCGCACCAGGTAATGCCTCGAACAATTCTGAATCGGGCATAGTCTTAAACAGCGACTTTATTTCCTTGTCGTAGATCCGGATGGCTTTCGATAGGTGTAGGATTTGGCCAGCCAGGGCCATTGCTTCAAGCTGATGGGGCATGAGCACGGACCAGTCGTCAGTGAGCTCTTTGGCCGTGTAGAGCGCTCGTATGCGGTCGTCGGTACGAGGTACGCATGGACCACCTCTCCGATTGAAAAAATGCCGCACAGAGCGTTTATGCGCTGACTTTAGGCTTTGAAGGGATGGCCAGCGAAGAATTAACTCACTGAACAGGTCAGTATCGCGGTGCGCGAACAAGTCCAAGAGCTGAGGATAGTAGTGCTTCAGACAACAGATCAGTCGATTAGCCAAGCGGCGCCGATCTTGCACAAATTTACGGCGCGATTCGACTAAACGTTTGAGTGTTCGAACTTGCTCTCGTTCAAGGTCCAGAGGCTTCACTTTGTCCGGATAGCGAATCATCAACTCCAGAGCATATTGAGCGTCGGTTGGATCATCCTTGGCTGAACTTAGAGAAAATGCTTCACGATATCGAGCTAATGTCGTTGGTTCGACAGGGAAAATAGTCACGAAATCGAACTGCTGTAGGGCGTAAATGATGGGCCCTTGCTTAAGCTCGACCGCAATGGCGATCTTGCCCTGACAGCGCTGATGCAGTTCTTGGAGCCAACTTTCAATGGCTTCAGGAGAGCTACCAATCTGATGGAAACTACGCTCGCTCGCATCGCCTATCTGGACGCATACATCATGCTTCTTATCCGCCCAATCGATACCAACAAAAGCTTCAAATTCAGACAGTTGGAGATTGCTCATCGCGTATCCTCCTTCATCCAGTCAACGCTGCTTGAGTTCGGCGAAAACAATATAGAGAGCCTATTGGCAAGCCCTGAGTGTTCGTTTTGAACTCAAGAAACCCAGCGGTTCGAAAACAAAGCGGAAATCATCTCTCTGTTAGTGGCGGATATTCGTAACCCTGGGTACGAGTCTCACTGATCATGGCTTAAAGCCTTCAGTTATCGAGAGGAAGTTGAGTGACTATAATGTGGCGGATGGCGCCCCTTTGGTTAGGCGCCAGGGAAGTGACCTCAGGCATCGCGCCGGGACAGGCGGTCTCCCTGCTGCAGCCTAGCCCGCAGGGCGCGGGCGGTGGCATCCACCGCCACGTTCAGCAGCGCCGCGGCGCCAATCAACACCATGGCCCGGTCAAACCGGAACTCCTCGAACGCCGAATCGATGTAGAAGCCCAATGTGGTGATCCCCAGTACTCCCAGAATGGCGGTTTCCCGCTGAATGATCTCCCAGCGATAGAGCAGCCAGGTGATCAACTGCGGGTAGACCCTGGGCAGCACCTGATAGAAGTAGAGCCCGAACCGGCTGTAGCCAGTGGGGGCATCGTCGGGCCTGAGTTTCAGCTCCTGAGTGTAGCCTCCCACCAGGTGACCGATGATGGCGCCGTTGTGAATCCCCAGGGCCAGCAGGGCCGGCAGCAGGCTGGGTCCCAGAATCAGCAGGCCGACGAACGCCAGCACGAACTCCGGGGTGGAGCGGGTGACAATCAGAAATCCCTGGCCCAGGGCGCGCAGGGGACGGCCAAAGAACCAGCGGCTGCGCAGGGGGAACCACACCAGGGTTAGCAGGGCGGTCAGCAACAGGGCCATCTGGCTCAGGAGCAGGGTATCGGTCAGCCCGGGGAAGATCTGTTCCTGCCACAGGCGCAGGAACCAGGGCCACAGTTCGCCACCGTTTTTCAGTGGCGCAGGCACGATGTCCTGGGTGAGGAACTGCAAGATCAGCTCACCGTTGATGGAGGCCACCGGCGGCAGGTACCACAGCGCCAGCCCCAGGTAGAGGGGCAGCAGGGGCGCCCGGCACCACCATTTCATGGTGGCGATGATCAGGTAGAACAGATAGAGCAGGGCGGCGGCTTCGCTGTAGAGGCCCTGACGAAAGGCGGTCTCCAGGTGGTAACCCAGGGTGGGCAGGCCCACAAAGCCAAGCACCACTGAGGAGCGCAATCCGCACTCCAGCCGATATTTGGTGTAGTGACGGATGTGGGGCCAGGCCAGGGGCAGCCTGGCATAAACGAGCCGGCTGATGGCGTTGGCCATTCCACCACTTCTTGGTAGCGCCTGCTCCGCGGCCGGGTCGACCTCCTCCAGAATTTCGCCAAACACCTTGGTGAAGATGCCGGTGTAGGGGATCCACAGGGCCAGGACACCGGTGAGGGAGCTCAGGCCAAACACCTGCAGGAACATCAGCGCCCAGAACAGCTCATGAACCGAGCGCAGCAGGGCGGCGGTTACCCGAACCGCAGGGTATCGGTAAAACAGGGCAAGCAGCAGGCCGCACAGGGCGGCAAGGGCGATCCCCTGCAGGGCGAAGGCGAGGGTGGTGGCGATCGCCTCCAGCAGGTACTCGGTGGCGAAAAAGTCCGGGCTCAGGGCTCCAGCCAGCAGGCGAGCCAGCTCGGCGCCGGGGGATATCTGGGTGATCTCCAGATCCGCCCAGGGCACACAGAACAGCGCCGCCAGGGCCAACAGCAGGGTGATGCGGCGAAACTCCGCGGCCCGGTTATTCGACGGGCTGGGCAGGGACTCAGCCATGCTGATGACTGGGGTAGAGGGTGAGCAGGGTGGCGGCATCCAGCTGCTGAGCCGGCTTATCCAGTACCACCTCGCCCTGACTCATGCCGATGATGCGGTCGGCACAGGCGAGTGCCAGGTCCACATCGTGCAGCGCCAGTACCGTGGTCTGGTGATGGGCCTTGATGCGCTCGATGATGCGCCTGGCCTGAGCCTCATCCACCGCGGACACCGGTTCATCCCCCAGAAAGATGGCGCGCTGCTGGAACAGGGCCCGGGAGATGTTGATCCTCTGCTGCTCGCCTCCGGAGAAGCGCTCGGCAGACTGACTCAGGCGCTTGTCGCCACTGCCGTTCAGCAGTCCCAGCTCATCGGCCAGTTGCTGAATGGCTTGCCACTGGGTTGGATCCGGCCGGACCAGATTGGTCAGGTTCTGCCACAGGCCGAACTCATGGAGCCGGCCCATGTAGACATTGAGATAGAGGCTGAGCATGGGCACCAGGGCCGGGTGCTGGGGGCACCAGGCGACCTTGTCCTCGTGGGCACGGCGCAGCAGCTCCAACAGGGAGGATTTGCCGGCACCGCTTTCCCCCACCAGGGCCACGGTCTGGCCGGCGTCGATGGTCAGGGACAGGGGCTTGACGATCCATTGGTCGCCAATCTTCAGTGAGGCCCCTTGCAGGGCCAGCTCAGCACTCATGCTCGCCTTAGTCCATCAGGCCGATGGATTTGGCGGTGTCCTTGATGGGGGCGTAGTCGGCGTTGGTGGCCGGTACGAAGCTGGAGCGTGGGAAGGCGTTCAGCAGTTTCTCATCCTTCATCTCCAGTAGCGCCTTGGTCACCTTGGCTTTGAAGCCCTCACCATACTGGGCGTCCACATCACCACGAATGGTCCACTGGTAGTCGGGGTAGGTGGGGGTCTCCCAGATCACCTTCACCTTGCTGGTGTCCACCTTGCCAGCGGCCAGCTCAGATTCCCACACCTTGTAGTTCACCGCGCCAACCTGGTAGCTGCCAGCCTGCACCAGGGCGATGGTGCGGCTGTGGTCGCCACTGAAGCCCACTTTGCGGAAGCTCTTGTTGGGGGCTTCCTGGAAAGCTTCGCGCAGGTAGAACTCGGGCATCAGACGACCTGAGGTAGAGCCCTTGGAACCGAAGGTGAAGGTCATCCCTTTCATCGCCTGCTGCAGGGAGGCGGCGGCGTCCAGGCCGGTGCTGGTGTGGGCAATGATGTAGGACTTGAAGAACTGATCTTCATAGCCTTGGGCGATCGCTTCGCTGCCGGGCACCCGGGCACGGGCCTGTACGCCGGAGAGGCCACCGAACCAGGCCAGCTGTACCTGGTTGTTGCGAAACGCGGTGATGGAGGCGGCGTAGGACTTCACCGGGATGTACTTCACCTCGACGCCCAGTTCGCCGGAGAGGTAGTCGGCAACCTGGTCGAAACGGCTGCGCAGCTTGGACTCATCCTGATCCGGGATGGCGGTAAAGGTAAAGGTTTGAGCGGAAACCAGGGGGGCAACCGCCAGGGTCAGCAGGGCAATCAGTCGACGCATGGCTCTATGATTCCTAAAGTGGATTGTGGCCCGGGGGCCGGAATTCGGTTCAAGGGGGCAATATGTTACGCCGAATTTATGGCATTGATAAGTCGAGTTTAGTTACTTGGCCACAGAGTAGGCGGATCGCCGGGTTGCCAGGGGGAAAACTTGTCCATGATGCGTCCATAGAGCTCCCCCTCCATCCATCGGGTCAGCCACAGGTTTAAGCCCGGGTAGTGCTGCTCAAACCAGGGGCGGTCCACCATGGCGTACTGACGGATAAAGGGCAGCAGCGCCGTGTCCGCCAGGGTCAGCCTCTCTCCCAGCAGCCAGGGAGCGCTTTTCAACATAGACTCCAGCCGGTCGAGCCAGGGCCGGGATTTTTGCCGGTACCACTGCTGAGGGTGAGGGTGGCGGTCGGCGTACTTATACCTGTCCAGCCAGTGCTTGAACTCGCCGTCGTTTCTCTGGATAAGCTCCAGGGTCAGCAGCTGCTGTTCGGTGGACTCTGGCCACCACAGCTCAGGGTCCGCCTGACCCAGTGCCCACAGCATGATCTCCAGGCTGTGCTCCAGTACCCGGCCATCGGCCAGTTGCAGTACCGGCACCGTTCCCTTGGGAGACAGAGCCAAAAGCTCTCGGGGCTTGTCCTTCAGCACCACCTCCCTGAGGACCAGAGGCCGCCCCAGGTAGGCCAGGGCCAGCCGCGCCCGCATGGCGTAGGGGCAGCGGCGGAAACTGTACAGGGTCGGCTGTGTCATCCGCGGGCCCGCCGGCGCCGGGTCAGGCGTCGTCCCAGGCTCTGGCGCAGGCCACCAATGGCCAGGACGCAGCCGGAGAGGGCGAACAGCAGGGCAGTGACAGAGAAGATCATCAGCAGGGGGTTATTGAAATCCTCCCCCTCACCATAGTCCATGATGTGCAGCCTCCACAGCAGGTCGAAGCCTACCCAGGCGTCATTACGAACCGTTACCAGGGCGCCGTAGGCATCGAAGTAGAGGCGGGTTCCGGGGCCGTCGTTAGCCTCGACCAGCCAGAGATCGAATTTTCCGCCCACCTCATCCACCAGGCCCGCCACCCTGGGTTCGACTCTTTCGAGGAACTGAGGTGGTTGCAAGGTGCCCGGACCGGTATAGAGAGTCTGGGCGAAACGGGCGATGGCGTCCCTGTCGATGGGCAGGGCTTCATGGCCGGTGTGGACGGAAAACACGCCGTGGGCGGTCTTAAGCAGGGTGCCCTGCGCTGACGGGCTCAGAGAGAGCGACTCCAGGGGGGAGTCCATGAAACGAATGGTCTCCGACACGGACAGCGGATCGGCGGTGAGCGTTGGCGGCTGATAGTAGTCCTGGCTCTTTACCAGAGGCTGGAAGGGAACCAGGGCGAAGTAGGCGCCGCTGGCAATCCACAGGGTGACCTGAATAAAGACGAAATAACTTAGGATTTTGTGCAGCTTCCTAGCTGGCTTTAACAGCGACATGAGGGCTGTGACACTCCCTGATTTATTATTTGGGCACAACATAATGGATCCCGTGGTTGTCCGTCAAAACCGATCGACGCTCGAAGTGATCCTGGATCGTTATTAGTGGTGTCCTTCGCACCGTTGATGGATTTGTCACCCCTTGGCTGCCCGAGTGTCGTCAGCCATAGAGCCAGGCCCGAATTCTCGTTATGATTGGCAGACTTAGCTTAGCAATGGATGCGTCGATGTCGGCTCAACTTCAACCCGGTCTCTCCATCATTCACGCCAACCAGATGGAGGACCTGCGCGATCTGCTGGTGCAGTGGGTCCGCCACCATCCTCTGGCCCCTCTGGAGCGGGAGCTGTTCCTGGTGCAGAGTAACGGCATGGCACAGTGGCTGAAGCTGGCCTTTGCATCGGACCCTCAGCTGAAGATTGCCGCCGCCCAGGAGATGCAGCTGCCCTCCCGCTTCCTGTGGGAAAGCTACCGCACCGTTTTGGGCGCAGATGCGGTGCCCAAGGATTCCCCCTTCGACAAACCCAGGCTTCGCTGGCGCATCCTCAAGCTGTTGCCGCAACTGCTCAGTCAGGAAGCCTTTGCGCCGCTGCGCCGCTTCCTGGAGCAGGATGACGATCTGCGCAAGCGGGATCAGCTTGCCGAGCAACTGGCGGATCTGTTCGACCAATATCAGGTGTACCGGGCGGACTGGCTCGATGTCTGGGCGGTCGGCCGGGACGAGATAGTCGATGGTGAAGGGCGCAGCCAGCCACTGGAGGAGGAGCTGTGCTGGCAGCCCAGATTGTGGCGTGCCCTGATTGCCGACATGGCGCCTCACTGGCGGGGCAGCAGCCGGGCCTCCCTGCATCAGCATTTTATCCAGGCGTTGGAGAGTGCCGAGTCCCGTCCCCCTGGATTGCCCAGACGGCTGTTGGTGTTTGGCATCAGTGCCTTGCCTCAGCAGGCGGTGGAAGCCCTCAAGGCGCTGGCCAAACACTGTCAGATCCTGCTCTGTGTGCAAAATCCCTGTCAGCACTTCTGGGCGGACATCGTCGAAGACCGGGAGTTGCTGCGGCGGGAGCTGGCCCGGGCCAGGCACAACCCCAAGCCCGGCACTCCGGAACTGCTCTCCCTGGAACAGATGCATCAGCACGCCAACCCCCTGCTGGCGGCCTGGGGCAAGCAGGGCAGGGACTACATCGGTATGCTCTACGGCATCGACGAGCCGGATCAATACCGCAGCCATTTTCAGAGCATCGATCTCTGGTCCTCTCCCATGGACCTGGGTCCGTCGACCATGTTGAGGCGGATGCAGCAGGGGATCTTCGATCTGGACCCCATGCCGGACACCCCCTGGCCCGCAGCCGGCGAGGACCACAGCCTGGCGTTCCACCTGGCGCACAGTCGTCAGCGCGAAGTGGAGATCCTGCACGATCAACTGCTGCAGCGCTTCCAGGAGGAGCCGGATCTGAGCCCCTCCGAGGTGATCGTCATGATGCCGGATGTGGATCTCTATGCCCCCCATATCGAGGCGGTGTTTGGCCACCTGGAGCGGGACGACAACCGTTACATCCCCTATACCATTGCCGATCGACCGGAGCGCGGCCATCAGGTGGTGGTGCTGGCCCTGGAGAAGCTGCTGCATCTGCCCCGATCCCGCTTTGCGGTGTCCGAACTGATGGAGCTGCTGTCGGTGCCGGCCCTGCGTGCCCGTTTTGGCATCGACGAGACCGAGCTGGCCCTGCTGGGACGCTGGGTCGAGCAGGCGGGTATTCGCTGGGGCCTGGATGGTGAACAGCGCCACGCCCTGGAGCTGCCCGCTCAGCTGGAGCAGAACACCTGGCGCTTCGGCCTCAAGCGGATGCTGCTGGGTTACGCCGTCGGTGACGGCGAAGCCTGGCGCGGCATCGAACCCCTGGACGAGGTGGGTGGCCTGGATGCGGCCCTGGTGGGCAAGCTCAGTCTGCTCATCGACCAGCTGGGTGAGTTGTGGCAGCAGCTGGGTCAGAGCCACACACCGGCCAAGTGGCACCAACTGCTGCGGGAAGCCACAGATTCGCTGTTTGAACCCCAGGATGAGCAGGAGACCCTGCTCCTGACCCGGCTGCAGGATGCCATGGCCCACTGGCTGGAGGCCTGCGACGAGGCTCAGTTGCAGGAGGCGCTGCCCATTACCGTAGTGCGGGAGGTGGCCCTGGCCCCCTTTGGCGAGGAGGGGGTGTCCCAGCGTTTCCTGGCCGGCAAGGTCAACTTCTGTACCCTGATGCCCATGAGGGCGATCCCCTTCAAGCAGGTGTGCCTGCTGGGGATGAACGACGGCGACTACCCCAGGAGCCGTCCGCCCCTGGACTTCGACCTGATGGCGCTGCGCGGTCAGTACCGGCCCGGGGATCGTTCACGCCGCGAGGATGATCGCTACCTGTTTTTGGAGGCGTTGCTGGCGGCCCGCAGCCAACTCTACATCAGCTATGTGGGGCGCAATGTCCGCGACAACACCGAGCGCACCCCTTCGGTGCTGGTGGGACAGCTCAGGGATTACCTGGCCAGCGCCTTCGAAGGTGGCGAGGCCCTGATAGAGCGCCTTACCTGCGTTCATCCGCTGCAACCCTTCTCCAGTAGCTATTTTGATGCCCGGTCAGGGGAACTCTTCTCCTATGGCCGGGAGTGGTGCCAGGTGCATACGCCGCCGGACACCCAGGCGCAATCGCAGATGGAGAACTGGCAGGGGGAGGAGCCCATCGAACTGCGCGCCCTGGTGGGGCTGCTCAAGGATCCGGTGGGCTGCTTTATGAATCAGCGCCTCGGGGTGTGGTTTAACCTGGAGGTGGCGGCCAGCGAGGACCTGGAGCCCTTCGCACTGGATAACCTGCAGCGTTACCTGCTCAGAGAGGAGCTGCTGGGCGAGCTCTATCTGGGCGAGCCGGAAGGGGCAGAGGGCGCCGTGGACCATACCCTGTCCCGACTCACCGGTCGGGGGCAGCTGCCGATGAAGGGGTTCGCCGCGCTGGCGGGGGATGACCTGACCCGCCCGGCGGTGGAGGCGTTCGAGTCCCTGCGCCGCTACACCGCCAACCTGGAGTTGGTGGAAACCTCCCTGGAGCTTCGGGCCGAGGTGCCCGGCCTGGCCATGGAGGATTGGCTCAGTCGCCTCTATCGCAGTAGCGATGGCCACTGGCACCAGGTGGAGGTGCGCCCGGCGGTGCTGGCCACCGACAAGGGGCTGAAGAATCCGCTGCATCTGGCCAGGCTCTATCTCGGCCACCTGGCAGGCTGCGCCTGCGGCCATCAGATGACCTCGGTGCTCATCGGCGCCGACAGCATTTGGAGCTTGCCGCCCATGGAGGTCGCATCGGCGCAAAAACAGCTGCAGACCCTGCTGACCCGCTACCTGGAAGGGATGCAGGCGCCTCTGCCCGTGGCTCCCCGAGCGGCCCTGGCTTATCTGGCTGGCGACGGTGATGATGAGGAGCGTCTGCAGAAAGCGCGCAGTGCCTACGAACCGGGCTTCTTCGGCGGCGGCGACCTGGGTTACAGTCCCTACCTGACTCGTCAGTTCCCCGACTTTTCCCAACTGGATCCTCAGCGCTTTGCGAGCCTGGCCGAGGATCTCTACCAGCCGCTGCTGGTGCTGCCCACCCGGCTGGAGGCCTAGATGACTCAACGACTCGACCCCATCCGCTTCCCCCTCCAGGGAACCCGGCTGATTGAGGCCAGTGCCGGCACCGGCAAGACCTACACCATCGCCGCCCTCTATCTGAGGTTGGTGTTGGGCCATGGCGATGAGCAGGCCCACCCCAAAGGCCCCCTGCTGCCACCGGAGATCCTGGTGGTGACCTTCACCAATGCGGCCACCGAAGAGCTTAGGGATCGTATCCGTCTGAGACTGGTGGAGGGCGCCAAGGCGTTTCGCGGTCAGTTGCACGAGCTGGACCCCATACTGACCCAGCTGCTGAAGGACTACCCCGCCGAGCAACACCCGGGCTGCGCCCTGAAGCTGGAGCTGGCGGCGCAGATGATGGACCTGGCTGCCATTCACACCATCCACGCCTGGTGTCAGCGGATGCTCAGGGAGCACGCCTTCGATTCCGGCTCCCTGTTCAACCTGCAACTGGAGACCGATCTCAGTGGTCTGCGTCAGGAAGCGGTCAGGGATTACTGGCGATTGCATTTTTACCCGCTGGATACCGGGTCGCTGAGGCCCATCCACCGTCTTTATGCCACCCCGGCGGATCTGGAGAAGGCGTTGATGCCCCTGTTGGGACGCAAGCTTGAGGGGCAAAATCCGGCGGAGATCGCCGCCCAGCAGATGGAGGCGGTTCGCCGGGCCAAGTCGGTATGGCGCGGTGAACTGGCGGCGGTCAGCGAGCTGGTGCATCAGGCCCTGGCCAACAAGCTGGTGTCCAAGGCCAAGATCAAGCCGGCGCTGCTGGAGGAGGTTCAGGCCTGGCTCGACGACGAGGGCCAGCTGCTGCCGATGAGCGGTGGCAAGCGCTCCAAGGCCTGCGACCATTTCACCTCACAGGGGATCCAGGCGGCCTGCAACAAGGGCAAACAGGTGGATGCCAACCCCGCCTTTGACGCCATGCAGACCCTGGTGGATACCCTGGAGCGGCTGGATCTCAAGCGCAACCTGCTGTGCCATGCGGCCAGCTGGGTTGGCGACAGGATGGAGTCGGAGAAGCAGCGTCAGGCGGTGCTGGGCTTCGACGACCTGATGCGCCATCTCGACACTGCCCTGGAGTCTGAGGGTGGCGACGCCCTGGCTCAGACCATACGCGAACAGTTCCCGGTGGCGCTCATCGATGAGTTCCAGGACACCGATCCTGTCCAGTACCGGCTGTTCCAGCGGCTCTACAAGGAGAGCCCGGAGCAGGCACTTCTGATGATCGGCGATCCTAAGCAGGCGATCTACGCCTTTCGCGGCGCCGACATCCACACCTACCTGCAGGCGCGCAGTGATACCGCCCCCAACCACTACACCCTGGGGACCAACTATCGCTCCACCCAGGCCATGGTGGCCTCGGTGAACCAGGTGTTCCGCCTGGCGGACGAGTACCCGCAGGGGGCCTTCCTGTTTGGCGAGCAGATCCCCTTCGAGTCGGTGGCCGCCAATGGCCGCAAAGCGCACCTGGAGATTGAGGATGAACCCGCGCCAGCGCTGAACCTGTGGCTGGACCCGGACGAGGGGCCCATCAACAAGGGCAGCTACCTGGAGCGTCAGGCACACTCCGCTGCTTCGGAGATCTGTCGCTACCTCAACCTGGCCAGGGAGGGTCGGGCCGGTTTCCGCACTGATGACGGCCTCACGCCACTGCGCGCCGCCGACATGGCGATCCTGGTCAGAGACTTTACCGAGGCCAAGGCGATTCGACAGGCACTGGACAGCCGCGGGGTGCGCAGCGTCTACCTGTCCGACAAGGACTCGGTCTACGCCAGCGCCGAAGCCCAGGATCTGTTGCTGATCCTGCAGGCGGTGGCGGCACCGGAGCGCGAGGCCGGCGTTCGTGCCGCCCTGGCCTGCGCCACTTTGGGCATGGAGTGGGCCGAGCTGGATGCCCTCAACCGGGACGAGCGGGCCTGGGATGAGATGGTCGACAGCTTCCGCGAACTGCTGCTGCACTGGCAGAGCAAAGGGGTGCTGTCGATGATTCGCGCCCTGATGGCCAAATTTGGTGTGGCCACCCGACTGATGCATCAGGGAGGCGGCGAGCGCAGTCTCACCAATCTGTTGCACCTGGCCGAGTTGCTTCAGGGGGCCTCGGCCACCCTGGACGGCGAGCTGGCGCTGCTGCGTCTGCTGGCGGAGCAGATCGACTCCGGTCAGGGGGATGACGATCAGATCCTGCGCCTGGAGAGCGACGCCGAACTGGTTCAGGTGGTGACCATCCACAAATCCAAGGGACTGGAGTACCCCCTGGTGTTCCTGCCCTTCATCCTGGGCTTCCGTCAGGCCACCGCCAAAGATGGCCTGTTGACCTATCGCAGCGCCGAGGGCAGCCAGGTGGCCTTCAACCCTGAAGTTGAGGCCCTGGAACAGGCGGAGCATGAGCGCCTGGCAGAAGACTTGCGTCTGCTCTACGTGGCACTGACCCGTCCGGTCTACGCCTGCTTCCTGGGGCTGGCCCCGGTCAAACTGGGCCGCACAGGCAAGCGTGACATGAGCGATCTGCACCTGGGCGCCCTGGGTTACCTGCTCGGCGGCGGCCAGGCCATGAGCTACGGCGAACTGCAGCATGCCCTGAACACCCTGGCCGGGGAGCAGGGGGTGGCACTGTCCAGCCTTCCCGAGGTGAGAGACAACCACTATCTGGCCGAGGTGACCGACCCTGCCCATCTTACCGCCCGACGGGCGACCCGGGCGGTGCCGTCCGGCTGGCGGGTGGGCTCCTACTCTGGTCTGCTCACCGGCATGAGCCACCACCTGGATGAGAGTGACACCAGCACCAGCGGCGCCCTCACCCGGATGGAGGAACTGATGGGCGAGGCGCAGATGCCGGTGGAGCAGGAGCCCGAACCTGGCACTATCCACGCCTTCCCGCGAGGTGCTGCCCCGGGGACCTTCCTGCACGATCTGCTGGAGTGGATCGCCGATGAGGGTTTTGGCTCCGTGGACCCGCAGGCCCTCTCCGATGAGGTGGCCCGTCGCTGCGAACACAAGGGGCTGGACGAGTGGCAGCCGATGTTGGAGCAGTGGCTGGCGCAGATGCTGAATCAGCCCATGGCGCTGATGGACAGCCAGGCGGCCCTGAGCGATCTCTCCACCGTGGTGGCCGAGATGGAGTTCTGGTTCGCGGCTCATCAGCTGGATGTGCAGCACCTGGATGGCCTGGTGCGCCAGCATATCTGGCCCGGGGAGCCGAGGCCGCAACTGCGGCCCCAGCATCTGGATGGCATGCTCAAGGGCTTTATCGATCTGACCTTCGAGCATCAGGGCCGCTACTACGTGGCGGACTACAAATCCAACTATCTGGGCGCCGAGGCCGAGGCTTACGAGCCCCTGGCGATGAAGGCGGGGATGTTGTCTCACCGATACGACCTGCAGCTGGCCCTCTACACCCTGGCCCTGCACCGACTACTGAAAAGCCGCATGAGTGATTACGACTATGACCGCCACATGGGCGGCGGGCTCTACCTGTTCCTGCGAGGCATGGGCGACAACCAGGCGGACAAAGGGGTACTTGGGCTTTGCCCGGACCGGGCCCTGATTGAAGCGATGGACCTGGCATTTGAGGGGGCACAGGCATGACCTTGAATGAACTGATGCAGCAGCTTGACGCCTATCTGGCCGAGGGGTGGCTTCGTCCCCTGGACCTGGCCCTGGCCAATCTGCTGCTGGAACAGCAGCCGGACACTCCAGCGGAGGTGGTGCTGGCCGCCATCTGGACCAGCCACCAGCTGGGCCGCGGCCATCTGTGCCTGGAGCTGTCGCAACTGCTGGCCCGTCCCGGCGAGGTGCTGGCTCTGCCCCCTGAGGGACGCAAACCGGCCCAGCTGCCCCATCCCTCTGAGCTGATGGCCCACTGGAGTGAAACCGCCCTGGTGGAGGCGCTCTCCGCCTCCACCCTGGTGTCGGTGTCCGAAGGGGAGGGCTGTGAGCCCCTGGTGCTGAGCCAGGGTCGCCTCTACCTGAGGCGTTACTACCGCTATGAGTGTCAGGTGGCCCGGCAAATTCAGGAGCGCCTCTGCCCTGTGGAGGTGGATGTCGAGTCTACCCAGGCGGAGTTGGCCCAGCTGTTCGCCCCGCTGAAATCGGCGGATGAGGCCAGTGGCGAGTCGGTGCACTGGCAGAGTGTGGCGGCGGCCCTGGCCTGTCGCAGCCGCTTCACGGTGATCTCCGGCGGCCCGGGAACCGGCAAAACCACCACTGTGGTGCGGCTGCTGGCGGCGCTGCAGGGCTCGAAGATGGCCCAGGGCGAGCCCCTGCGAATCCGCCTGGCCGCGCCGACGGGTAAGGCGGCGGCCAGGTTGTCGGAGTCCCTCTCCGGCGCCTTGAGCGGCTTGCCGGACGCGGTGCAGCAGGGCATTCCCACTCAGGTGACCACCTTGCACCGCCTGCTGGGCTCTCGCCCGGACAGCCGTCATTTTCGCCATCACCGGGGCAACCCACTGCACCTGGATCTGTTGGTGGTGGATGAGGCCTCCATGGTGGATCTGGAGATGATGGCGGCCCTGCTGGAGGCGATGCCGGAGCATGCCTCGCTGATTCTGCTGGGGGATAAGGACCAGCTGGCCTCGGTGGAAGCCGGCGCCGTATTGGGGGATCTCTGTCGCAGGGCCGATGGGGCCAACTATGGTCCCGCCACCCTGGCGTATTTGTCACAAGCCAGCGGTTATGACCTGAATCCCTGGCTCGGTGAGGGCACCGCCCTGGACCAGCAGATTGCCCTGCTCAGAAAGAGCCATCGCTTCGATGCCAACAGTGGCATCGGCCGTCTGGCGGCGGCCGTCAACCTGGGGGACAGCCGTGAAGCATCCAGGCTGTTCGGCGAGCCCTGGCCGGATCTGCTCAGCGCCTCTCTTGGCGGCGAGCAGGACCGTGCCCTGGAACGCCTCTGTATCGAGGGAGACGCCAGTGACGCCAGAGCCATCAAGGGCGCACAACCATTGGGATACCGGCACTACCTGGAACTGATGCACCAGGGCTTGTCTGAGCTGGAGCAGAGGGCGGCCCAGTGCAGCAGTGAGCAGGAGTGGGCCGATCTGGTGGAGGCGCAGAGTCAGTGGGCCCTGGAACTTCACCGGGCCTTCGGCGCCTTCCAGCTGTTGTGCGCGGTGCGTGACGGGGAGTTCGGGGTCAGTGGCCTCAACCGTCGCATCGCCCAGGCCCTGAAGGGGGCGGGACTCATCGAGCGGGATCAGGGCTGGTACCCGGGCCGACCGGTGATCCTCACCCGCAACGACTACAGCCTCAAGCTGATGAACGGTGACATCGGCCTCTGCCTGCCACTCTACGACGAACAGGGCGAGCGCCGATTGCGGGTGGCGTTTCCCACCCCGGATGGCGGGCTGAAATCGGTGCAGCCGAGTCGCCTGGCCGACGCCGATACCGTGTTTGCCATGACGGTGCACAAATCCCAGGGGTCGGAGTTTGCCCACACCGCCATGGTGCTGCCGGCTTCGGACAGCCCCATCCTGACCCGGGAGCTGCTCTACACCGGCATCACCCGGGCCCGCACTTGGTTCAGCCTGTTGCTGCCCCGGCCCCAACTGGTGGCCAGTGCCATCGGTCGGCGCACCGTCCGGGCCTCGGGCCTGGCTCAGCGACTGGCCAGCCTGGAGGAGCGGGGATGAGCGCCAGGCTGAAATCCCTGGTCTGGTTGGCGACTCTGGCCCTGATGGGACTGATTGCCTGGGTGATCTACCTGGCGAACACCGGCCAGTCCAGCATCTTCTTCAGCCTGGTGAGGCAGCTGCCCTACGGGGATAAACTGGGGCACTTCGCCCTGTTTGGTCTGCTCACCCTGGGGCTGAACCTGGTGTCCGGCGGCCGCAGCTGGCGCTGCGGCCCCCTCAATCTCTATTGGGGCGCTACCCTGGTGTTTGTGGTGGCGGCCCTGGAGGAGCTCAGTCAGGCCTGGCTCCCCAACCGCACTCTGGACATCGCCGATCTGGTGGCGGATCTGCTGGGGATTCTGGTGTTCTCCCTGGTCAGTCGCGCCCTGCTCAGGCGTTTTGGCTGAACTGGACGCGCCTCCTATCCCGCCAGAGGCTGCACCGGTCACGCCGCGTCCACTTTTACCACTCCCTCTGTCGCGTCATCCGTATGGGCATTCTATAAAGGTGTCTCTTTCGTGCTCTTCCTGAGTTGCTCAGGTCGCGACCGGAGAGTCGGTGTCGTCATTGGCCCGAACGCGGCCGGAGGCATGGGGAACTTCGCTTTACTTAAAAAATCAAAGCCGTAAGTTACATTTTATTGCCAAATGACTGTGGTTAATCACAGGGTTTGCTGGTAGGTTCGAGCCCCAATTTGGGAGCAGTACCAAGTCCAACTCAGGGTCGAAGCAGGTCGTTATGATCACCATTGAAAATCTAACCAAACACTATCAGATGGGGGAGAGCCAGGTTGCGGCCCTTAAAGGGGTCAGCCTGACCATCCAAGCCGGTGAATTCGTGGCCATCATGGGGCCATCGGGATCCGGCAAGTCCACCCTGATGAACCTCATCGGCTGTCTGGACAGGCCCAGCAGTGGCCACTATCACCTTGATGGTCAGTCAGTGGACGAGTTGGACGACGACACCCTCTCCCGGGTACGCAACGAACGCATTGGCTTTGTGTTCCAGAGCTTTCACCTGCTTCCCCGACTCTCCGCGCTTGAGAACGTGCTGCTTCCTCTTCGCTATCGACGCCAGGAAGGCGACCCTGTGCAGGACAAGGAGCGAGCCACACAGTTGCTGACCCGGGTGGGGCTGGACGGGCGCATGGGGCACAGGCCCAATCAGCTCTCAGGTGGACAGCGCCAGCGGGTGGCCATCGCCCGTTCCCTGATCAATCAGCCCGCCATTTTGCTGGCGGACGAGCCTACCGGAGCCCTGGACAGCAAGACCTCGGTGGAGATCATGACTCTGTTTAAGGAACTCAATGCCCAGGGGCAGACCATCATCCTGGTGACCCATGAGGAGGAGGTGGCCCGCAATGCCAAACGGATCCTGTGGATGCGCGACGGCGCCATAGAGCGTATCGAGGAGGGCACCCACTATGCGGCTTAGTCTTTGTCTGCTGTTGTTCGCCGGCCTGCTGGCCCTCAGGCTGGAGGCGGCGCCGCTGCTGCTGACCGGTGAGGTGGCGTCGGCCCAGGCTCAGAGCCTGACTGTGCCCAGAGCCGGCCGCTCCTGGCGCTACCAGATTCAGTGGATGGCCCCTGAGGGGAGCATGGTCAACACCGGCGATACCGTGGTGGTGTTCGATAAATCCACCGTCAGTGCCGAGCTGGATCAACTGGAAGCCAGACTGATTCAGGTTGAGGCCTCCAGGCAGGCGAAACGGGTCGAAGTGGAACAGAGCAACCTCAAGGCGGAGTTCGATCTCAAGGAGAAACGGCTCCAGCTGGAAAAGGCTCAGCTGGATGCCGAGGTCCCACCGGACTTTCAAAGCCCCAAGGAGTATGCGGACAAGCAGTTTGAGCTGCTTAAGGCGCAGTCAGAATTGGAGAAAGCTCACGAGGCCCTGGAGCAGGCCAGACTCACCGCCAGGCGAGAGCAGGCCAAGCTGGACCTGGACAAAGCCAAGGTGGAGATGGAGCTCTCCAACGCACAGGCGCTGATCTCCGGGCTTGAGCTCAAGGCAACCCATGATGGCCCGATGATCTACGCCCGAGGCCGCTGGGATGGCAAGAAGACCGAGATCGGTGACACGGTTCAGGTGGGGACTCAGGTCGCCACCATCCCCAGGTTTGATGCCTTGCAGGTGTGGGCCTGGGCAAACGAAGTGGATGTGGACAGGGTCAGGCCCGGGACCAGGGTCTCATTGAAACTGGACGCGGATCCCGGTGTTGGCCTGGAGGGCCGGGTCACCGCGGTGGCCCTCAACGGCGAGCGTCGTCATGGCTGGGGGGAGAGCAACTGGTTCCAGGTGGAGATTGCGCTGGCCGATCGCGATGCCATTGAGCTGACTCCGGGTATGAGTGTGCAGGTGCGACTGGAGGAGCAGGAATGAGATTAGTGTGGTTGTTGATGCTCCCGCCGTTGCTGATGGGGTGTACACCGGCGCAGCCGCTGCAACAGCAGGCTGAGTCTCAGGTGCAGAGCCGACTGCAGCTCAGTGGAGAGCTGGCGTCGGCAGATTCACTGGGACTGTCACCGCCGCCGGTCCGCCGCCAATGGCAGTACCAGGTGAAGTATCTGGCTCCGGAGGGGGTCGAGGTGGACAAAGGTGAGGTGCTGGTCAGGCTGGACACCTCGGATCTGCGTCAGCGCCTGCAGCTGCGCCAGGCGGATCTGGCGGCGGTGGAGCAGGATATCCACACCTCGGGCATGCGCAATGAAAAGAAGCTTGAGGAGCTGAAACTCAATCTGGCGGAGGCCAGGATGAACCTGGAGAAAGCCAAGCGTAAGTACGAGATTCAGGATGATTCGGTGGCCAGGCTGGAGCGGGAGAAATACGCCCGTGACGCGGAGATCGCCGACGCCCGGGTGGCCCTGATCGAAAAGGAGATTGAACTGGAGCGTGAAGGCGCCACTCAGCGGCTGGTGATGCTGCAAGGGGATCGTCAGCGCTGGCAGGCCAGGGTCAAACAGCTCAAGTCGGACATCGGCAAGATGACCATCACCGCCCCGCGAAGCGGCATGGTGGTGATTGGCACCACCTTTGATGGCAACAAGATTAAGGAGGGCGCCTCCGTCTTTGCCGGTGACGATCTGATTCGTTTGCCGGACCTGTCGAAGATGGAGGTGAAGCTGGCCATTCCCGAGGTGGAAGCGGGCAGGGTGTCCCTGGGCCAGTCGGTGCTGATTCGACTGGACGCGGCGCCGGAGCGAGAATTTCATGGCAGCCTGACGGAGATAAGCCCGGTGTTTCGTCGTAAGAACCAGGAGGTGCCCGTGGTGGTCTTCGATGCGGTCGCGACCATTGAGGAGGCCGACGCCGAACTGATGCGCCCGGGGATGACCGCCAAGGTGGAGGTGGTGCTATGACCCGTTCACTTATGCTGTTGCTGCTGCTGGCCGGGTGCAGCCAGGCCCCCCAGGAGCAGGTGCTGACCCTGGCCGTCGAGCCCCAGACCTTTACCCACATCATCGATGCCCATGGCCAGCTTGAGCCGGCTCAGGCAAAGACGGTGTCCGTGCCTGGCGGGCTGCGGGGCCCCCAGAGTCTCTCCTGGGTGGCCGAGAATTTTACCCCGGTGACCAAGGGCCAGGTGGTGGCCAGACTCGATGGTCAGCGTCAGCAACTGGACGCCTCACTGGCGCAGTTTGAAATCGATAAGCTGGCCCTCGACGGCCAACTGCAGCAGGGCAGGGATCAGGTGCAGCTCAATGAGATCCTGTCCGGGCGGCAGGTAACCGGCGAGGAGCGGGAGCTGGCGGAGCGTTTTCACAGTGATGACCCCAGGGTGTACTCCCGCATCGAGATCATCGACAACATGAGAAACCGGGATTACCTGGATGCCAAGCTGGGTTACTTCGACTGGGATGAGGGGGAGCAGCGCAACCGCTCTCAGGCGGAGCAACAACTGATTGAGCTCAAGCAACAGGGCCACCGTTCCAAGGTGCAGACCGCCACCCAGAACCTGAAACAGATGGAGGTGATGGCACCGGCCGACGGCCTGTTTGTGCTGGTGAACGGTTTCCAGGGTCGTCCGGCCATCAGTGGCGACATGGTGTGGTCGGGCATGGCCATAGGCAAAATCCCGGACGTCAGTAAGATGGAAGCCCGGCTCTGGGTGCTGGAATCCGAAGCGGCGGGCCTGAGGGTCGGGCTGCCGGTGGAGCTTTATCTGGATGCCTATCCGGACCGCCCAATCAATGGCAAGGTCAGCCGGGTCGAGGCCCTGGCAAAGCCCAAGGACAACGACTCGCCGGTGAACTACTTCGCGTTCAACGTGGAGCTGGATGAGACCGACACCGAGGTGATGTTCCCGGGCAGAGAGGTCACCGCCAGGGTCCGGGTGGGTCACCAGGAGCAGGTGGTTTCCATCCCCAACCAGGCGTTGTTCCAGAAAGAGGGGCAGGCCTGGGTCTATCTCAAGCAGGATGGCCGATTCATCAAACAGCCGGTGACCCCGGGGGACCGCAGCTTGAACCGGTCGGTGATTGTCTCTGGACTCAACGGGGGCGATGTAATCGCCTTGGCAAAGCCTGCTGAGGTGGCCCTATGAATCATCTGAATGAGATCCGTCAGGCTCTGGGGGAGATGGCCCATCACAAGTTGCGTACCGGGCTGACCCTGCTGGGGATGATCTTCGGTGTCGGGGCGGTGATCGCCATGCTCTCCATCGGCGAGGGCGCCGAGCGTGAAGCGCTGTCGATGATCGAATCCATGGGGCTGCGCAACGTGGTGGTGGAATCTCGTCCCAGTGAAGGGGAAGCCCTGAAGACGGTGCGGGAGCACAGCGTTGGCCTCAGCCTGGGTGACGTACACAGTGCCATGGATACTCTGCCCTTTATACAGGGCTGGAGTGCCAGCAAGGAGGTTCGGGTTCACAACCTGTTCAGTCCCCTGGGCAGAAGCGATGCCAAGGTGGTGGGGGTGACCCCCAGCCACTTCGATCTGAGCAACTTCCGTCTGGCTCAAGGGCGACTGTTTGATGCCGAGGACAATCGTTTTTACCGCCAGGTGGCGGTGCTGGGCGCCGAGGCGGCGGCTTCCCTGTTTCCCAACCAGTCTCCCCTGGGGCAGAGCATCAAGGTGAATCACCAGTGGTTTGAGGTGGTCGGTGTGCTGGCCCAGGGGGAGCAAGCCAAATCGAAGATCGAGGGCGTTAAACTGGGTGGTGAACGCAACCAGGTATTTGTTCCCCTGAATACCGCCCTGAAGAAGCTGGCGTTCAAGCCTCTGGAGGACCAGCTCGACAGCATCAAGCTGCAGCTGGTCGATGGGGTAGAGCCGCCGCTGGCCGCGTCCTCCATCGACCACCTGTTCAGTCGTCGTCATGGGGGCGAGTTTGATTATCAGGTGGTGGTGCCGGCGGACCTTCTGGCCCAGTATCAGCAGACTCAGCGTATCTTCAATATCGTGATGGCCTGCGTCGCCGGGATCTCCCTGCTGGTTGGGGGCATCGGCATCATGAACATCATGCTGGCGACGGTGATGGAGCGCACCGGTGAAATTGGGCTGTTGAGGGCGCTGGGGGCCACCAAACGGGACATTGCCCGGCAGTTTATTACCGAGTCCTTGGTGATTGCCGCCTGTGGTGGTCTCATCGGCATTCTGGCGGGGATCCTGCTGTCCCTGGTGATCGGGGCCTATGCGGACTGGCAGGTGGCCTGGTCGCCCATGTCGCTGCTGCTGTCGGTAGGGGTGTGCATGGTGGTCGGGGTGGCGTTCGGCTGGTACCCGGCGCGCAAGGCGGCGGAGCTCGATCCCATCATCGCCCTGCAGAGGGACTGAGCCGAAACCAATGAGCCCCCGACCTCGGGGGCTCTTCATTTATGGCGCCAGGTCATTAACCCAGGGCCGCCGCTCTCTTCAGGCGGAACCACTGCACCACCAGACTGACCAGGCTGAGCAACAGCAACATCCACCCCAGGGGAACCAGTGCGAAGGGCTCCACCAGGGCCCCGGACTCATCGACCCGGCTGCCGACAAGGTGGTAGCAAATCATGCACAACAGACTCAGGCCCAGCAGGAGCAGGGGCATTCTCAACATCCTCAGACTCAAAATTCACCTCTCCCAATATGGCTTCCACGTCCTTCGGTATATGGGGTCGAAAACAGCCATTTTCAATCTCTGAGGCAGAGAATCCCCTAACAAATTTCGCTGTTTCGCCGATGGGGCCGCCGAAAGTTTTTCAATCCGCGATCTGCCAAAGCTCCTGATCGTCAGCCACTTTTCATGAGCGGAATTACGCTAAGTGACAAAACACCGTCTAAGCTTGCCTTAAACCCAAACGGAGTGACTCCATGGCCTGGATGGATCGCGGCTCAATCAAGACAAAGTTCGCCCTACTGGTGTGGCTGCCTTTTGGCCTGGTGCTGTTGCTCTCAGGCTACTTGTTGGGGGAGCGGGCAGCCCAGATGTGGCAGGACCGGCAGTTGCCCAAGCGTGCACTGGCGATGGCGGAGGGGCGCCGGCTGGTGTTGACCCTGCAAAGGGAAAGGTCCGGACTGCTGCCGGGTCATACATTGGATGAGAGTGGCAGCAGCCTGGCCATCGCCTCGGACCTGGCGGTGAGCAACTTTCTGGCCGCCCAGGGGCAGTGGCTGTCGGAGCGGGAGGCCACCATCCCGGATCTGGTGGCGGCGAATGCGGTTATCGGCCGGCTGGGCTGGATGCGCAACTCTTGGCTTGAGGGGGAGTTGTCCCTGAAACAGTGGAGCGGTTATCTGAGCCAGAGCATTGCGGCGTTGAACCGCTGGGAGAGTCGGCTACTGGCAACTCTGCCCCATGAGCAACTGACCTCAAGGGCCCAGGCGCTGGATAAGGTGGCTCGGGCACAGGAGAGCCTGATGGTGCTGGCATTTGCCTCAAACGAAGCAGCCCGGAACCGGTTGCTGCAGCAGGCTAACCTTTATCTGGGCCAGTACAGGGACAGTCTGGACCCCAAATCTGTCGGCCAGGGAGGCAACCGTCCTCCCCATACCCTGGCGCCGGTCTTGGTGGAATCCGGCGTCCTGCCCCAGGAGCGCATCGAGGCTCTGACCGCTCACATGAGGCTGCAGAGTCAGCTTCTGTTTGATGAGATGCAGACCAGCTGGCGCAACTCCGTGGTGGAGCTGGGGTGGCTGCTCAGCCTTCTGGCACCTGCGGTGCTGTTGGCCTGGTGCGGCTGCCACAGAATCGCGGTGAGCCTACAGAGGCGTATCATCGGTTTGTCCCTGGCCATCCGGGCCCTGGATCAGCAGCGTAACTATCATGTGCGGCTGAGCGCCGGGGATCAGGATGAGCTCGATACCATGATCCATCACCTCAACAATGTGATTGATGACGCTTGCAGAATGAGGTCTGAGCTCCAGATTGCAAGGCAACAACTGAGCCGGGAGGAACAATCGCCCCCTTCATTTATTGACCCCAAGGTGACCCCCATTCGACCTGTCGAAGGGGCACAATCTGAACACTCACTGAACCAAACTTAATCCTGTCCGCATCTGTAATTTGTTGTTAAGTTAATCACTTGAGTGTTTGTGTCTCGCAGGCGCTCTCTCGATTCGCACCAGACAGCGCAGTGGAGGGCAGTATGGTGGAGTTCAAGCACCATCCTTTTTCTAATGCTCGGGTATTTCGAGTTAAAAGCCCAAAAGAATCGATTATATGGAAGTGTGCGTTGCGTCTACACTTCTCCTACCTGTTTTTGGAGCTAATAAATGAAGACCGTCATTAAGAACTTTTTTAATCAGGAGTCGTCCGGAGGCATCATCCTTATGGTGATGGTGGCCTTGGCCATGTTGATGGCCAATACCCCGCTGGATCGCTTCTATGATGCCTTTTTGAACACCCCCGTACAGATTCGGGTGGGGGCATTGGATCTGCATAAGCCTATGCTGCTGTGGATCAACGATTTGCTGATGGCCTTCTTCTTCCTGTTGATTGGACTCGAGGTGAAGCGAGAGCTGCTTCACGGCACCCTCTCCAGCTTGAGCCAGGCCTCTCTGCCCAGCTTCGCCGCCATTGGCGGTATGGTTGCCCCTGCGGCCATCTTCCTGATGTTTAACCATCAGGATCCCCTGGCAGCCAGTGGTTGGGCCATTCCAGCGGCCACCGACATCGCGTTTGCCCTGGGTATTCTGGCCCTGCTTGGCAGCCGGGTGCCTCTGACCCTGAAGGTGTTCCTGCTGGCTCTGGCGATCATCGATGACCTGCTGGCCATCATCATCATTGCGCTGTTCTACAGTGGTGACTTGTCCACCATCAGCCTGGTGATTGCGGCGGCAGCGGTAGCGGCACTGCTGGTGATCAACCGACTGGGTGTACGCAGCCTGGTGCCTTATCTGTTGCTGGGTACGGTGCTGTGGATCGCGGTTCTCAAATCTGGTGTGCACGCAACCCTGGCGGGGGTGGTGCTGGCCTTTACCATTCCTCTGACCAAGGATGAGGATGGTGACTGCCCCAGTGAGTTCCTGGAGCACAAGCTGCATCCTTGGAGCACCTACATGATTCTGCCGGTCTTTGCCTTTGCCAACGCCGGGGTGAGCTTCGAAGGAATGTCCATGTCGGATCTGGTGTCGCCGCTGCCATTGGGTATCACCCTGGGTCTGTTGCTGGGTAAGCCAATTGGCATCCTGGGCATGAGTTACCTGGCGGTGAAGCTTAAGCTGGCCAAGCTGCCCGAGGGGATTCGCTGGATCCAACTGCTGGGCGTGTCACTGCTCTGTGGCATCGGCTTTACCATGGCGATGTTTGTGGCTTCCCTGGCATTCGAAGCCGGCGTGGTGAATTACGGAGATATGTCCAGGTTGGGGATTCTATTGGGATCCGCTCTATCCGCCATCGGTGGCTACCTGGTGCTCAAGAGTTCCTTAACTGAGAAAAAGAGAGGTATCCATGAGAAGGATAGTGGCGATAGCAGCACTGATAGCCAGCCCGGCGCTGTGGGCCAATGACATTAACCTGGCCCAGTGTCAGGAGGCCCCGAGAAGTGATGCGTGCCTCAACTATCTGCAGGGGGCCGTGGATGGTGCCCTGGCCCTGAGAGCAGGCAGCAGTGTCACAGGCTTGCCGACGGATACCCTGAGCGAGCGGGCTCTGAAGTATCGGGGCGGTAAGCGATTCAAGCAGGCCAATGAAGCCCTGTGCCGTCAGAATGCGCCGCAACGGGACCAGATGGTGCTGGCACTGGATGAGTTGGCCGCCGAAGGCAAGATCAGCTCTCAGGAGGAGCTGTCCCAGGCGCTGTCGGCCTTGATGACCTGCCCGAAGTAATTGGGTAGCATGAAAAAAAGAGGGCTCAATTGAGCCCTCTTTCTGTTTCAATGCCGTTATCTGGTGCACTCCTCCACCAGATAGGCCAGGTGGCGGTAGGAGATGCCACTCTGACGGGTCAGGCCCATTTCACACATGCGATTGGCGTAGTAGCCTTCGCTGATCTCTGCGGGCAGACGCTCCTTCAGGTGACGCAGCGCCGAGGCGTTGATCTCCGGCTTGTACAGGCCCTTCTCACCGGCAAAGCCACAACAGATGATCCCCTCTGGGCGAACAATCTCATCGGCGTAGCGATTGACGATCGCCTCCATCTTGGCACCGGCGCCCATGTGGGTGGCGGAGCAGCCTACGTGCAGGGCCACAGAGCCCTTCTTGTGTGAGGGAGGCAGGCGGTCCATCAACTCGTCATGGATAAAGTCCACGGCGTCGAGCATCTTGAAGTCGATGTCGCTGTCCTGCAGGGTCCGCTTGGTACAGGAGAGGGCGTCGATGATCACCGGAATCCGGCCGCCGTCGGTCATCTCCTTCAGTGCCTGAACCATCTCATTGCGCTTGAAGTCGGCGTTCTTGTAGTCGCCCTTGGACTCCCACATCTGGCCGCAGCACAGCTGGCGGGTGTTGCCCGGCACCAGTACGTTGTATCCGGCCCGCTCCAGCAGGGTGATCATCACATCCGGCAGAGTGGTGTCATCCGGGTCCTCCGGGGTGGCACCAAAGGTGCGGCCACCACAGGCGGGGAAGTAGACCACCTGGGGCTTGCCGCTACCGTTGCTGGATTGCGGGCTGGGCAGGTTACTGCCTTTGGGGAAGCTGGGATCCCAGTAGGGCACCTCCTTGGAGACCTTGCGGCCCAGATCCATGATTTTGCCGGTCACCGTACTGCCGGTCAGCTTGTGGATGCCATGGAGCATGTTGAAGCCGGTGGAGAGCACGCCGTTGACCGCACCGAAATTCTTGGCCTGGAAGTCCAGCACCTTCTGGGCGGTGGAGTCGATAAGGTCGGTACGCAGCTGACGCACCAGCATCCCCATGTTGTTGTCCACCGGACAGGAGATGGTGCAGAGCTGACAGGCGGCACAGGTGTCGATGACGTCGTATTGGGAGTCCGCCCTGAGCTTGGCGGCGGCGTGTTGCTCGCCCTCCTGCTCCAGACGGGCGATCTCACGCAGGGTGGTGATCCGATGGCGGGGCGACATGTTCAACTCGGAGGTGGGGCAGGTCTTCTCACAGAAGCCACACTCAATGCAGCGGTCGACCCAATCGTCCACCACGGCGGCCTGCTTGATCGCCTTAACGTGGATCTCCTTGTCGTCGTTCAGTACCACGCCCGGGTTGAGGATCCCCTGGGGATCAAAGGCGGCCTTGAGTTTCTTCATCATCTCATAGGCCTGCACACCCCATTCCATCTCTACGAAGGGGGCAACCGCACGGCCAGTGCCGTGTTCCGCCTTCATGGAGCCGTCGTACTTGTCGATCACCAGTTTGGCCACATCCTGCATGAAGCGGTCGAACTGATCGATGTCCTGCTGGCGTTTGAAGTGGGGGGTGATGATGAAGTGGAAGTTGCCATCCAGGGCGTGACCGTAGATCACCCCCTCCGGGTAGCCGTGCTTGTGGAACAGATCGGTGAGATCCGCCGCTGCAGCCGCCAGATCTTCCACCCGGAAAGCCACGTCTTCGATGATCACCGAGGTGCCCTTGGGGCGCTCGCCGCCGATGATGGGAAACAGGCCGGAGCGCATCGCCCAGTACTTGCCGTAAACAGAAGGGTCGGTGCTGAATTCGATGGGACGCTCGGTCTCGATGTGTTTGATGGCATCGATGGTCTGCTGGGTGTAGGCCTCCAGGGTTTCCTGGTCATTGGCACGACACTCGATCAGCAAAATGGCAGAGCCTTCGGGCAGGTCGGCGAGCCAATCCGGCATGCCGGGTTTGCCGGTGACTGACTTGATGGAGGCCCAGTCCAGCAGTTCGCCGGCGGAGACCGCGTCCATCTTCAGCGGCGGAATTGCCGAGGCGGCGTCCACCATGTTGTAGAACACCGCCATGGCTGAGGCCTTGAACTTGGCTTCCACCACAGTGTGGTAGGTGACCTCTTCCACGAAGGCGAAAGTGCCCTCGGAGCCCACAATCAGGTGGTTGATGATGTCGAAGGGCTCGGAGAAGTCCACCAGGGCATTGAGGCTGTAACCCGTGGTGTTCTTGATGGCGAACTTGTGGTTGATGCGGTTGCTCAGTACTTCGTTGCCGCGGGTCTCCTCCGCCAGTTCGGTCAGCGTCTTGAGCAGTTCAGGGCGCTTTTCGGCGAATGCCTTCTTGGAGGCTTCATCACCGGTATCCAGGTAGGTGCCGTCCGCAAACAGCAGCTTGGCGCTGGCGATGGTCTTGTAGCTGTTTTCAGTGGTACCGCAGCACATGCCGGAGGCGTTGTTGGCCACGATGCCGCCCACCATGCAGGAGGCCAGGGTGGCGGGATCCGGGCCGATTTTCTTATCGAAGGGCTTGAGCTTGGCGTTGGCATCGGCGCCGATTACCGCCGCCCCCAGGGTAACATGGTGGTGATCTTCACTGATGTCGATTTTTCGGAAGCCGTCGTAACCCAGGCGCAGCAGAATGCCTTCCCCCACCGCCTGACCAGAGAGACTGGTGCCTGCGGCTCTGAAGGTGACCGGCGCGTTGTGCTGACGTGCCACGGCCAGGGTTTCCTCTACCTCTTTCAGGGAGTTTGCGGTCACAACCAGTTGCGGCACGATGCGGAAGTAACTGCCATCGGTGGACCAGGCGAAGCGTCGTACGGGATCGTCGGTGACCGCTTTGGGCCCCAGTCGGGAAAGAAGCTCTCTGTGGACCTGAGAATAATCGATGCTCATTGCGTACCCTCCGGCGCGGGCCCTCAGGAAGGGGCCCGGATTTTCTGTTGTTATGGATGCTTGCTCTGACTGCTATAAAGCTTAGTCGCTTATTTTAATAGCGAATAATATTGTGCTACCTACAGCAGAAAGAGTGACTTGCATCACGCCTAAAGTGTGACTTGGGTTGCAGAAAATGTGCGCAATGTGTGGTGGTTGGCATCAGTTGGCTGTGATAACCACCTTGATGTCCTGGGGAGGGGCGTAATAGGGGGCTGAGGTAATAAACAGACTGGCGCCGACTTTGGCGTACCCGGCGATGGTGTCCGGGTTGATGCCGCCGGCAACGGACAGTTCGCAACGGGCTCCGAGTTGCTGTTTCAGGGCCAGGGCGTCGGCCACCTGGGCTGGGGTAAACTTGTCCAGCTGGATGATGTCCGGGTCGGCAGCCAGCAGGGCGGGCAACTGTTCCGGGCCGTCCGCCTCGATGGCCAGCTTGTGCTCCGGGGAGTGGCGGCGCGCCTGGTCAACCATCTGCCGATAGCCCTCTGGGTGCGTCAGCAGGTTCCTGTGATTGGTGAAGATAAGCAGGGAATCGCTCAGGCCGCTGCGATGAATGGTGCCGCCCCCGGCGATCACCGCTGCGGTGGCCAGCTTGCGGGTGCCGGGTATGCTCTTGCGCGTGCAGGCCACCTGAGCATGGGGCTGATAGGCTCGAGCGGTGTCTACCATGGCGCGGGTGCACTGGGCCACGCCGCCACACCACTCCAGGACTACCTGCACCAGCTTCCAGGCACTGTGCAGCTGGTCGGCCCGTCCCCGAGCACTGAGCACCAGGGCCATCTCCTCGACCCACTCTCCCTCGGCGCCGTGCACCCTGGGGCTCAGGCCCAGCTTGGTCATCATCTGCACCGCCACATTCAGGCCAGCGATGGGGCCGGCATGCTTGCGGCGGAACTCTATGGTGGCGGTCTGGTTGGACAGGTTCAGGGTTCGGCTGGTGAGATCCCCCCGGGGAATATCCTCAAGGATAAGGGCATCCAGCTCTTGGTCGGAGAAGTACAGCATCATCCACTCCACTAGGACAAAAAAGTCATTGAGATCAAAGGAGTGGATTTTAGGTCAGGCTTGCTCCGGGAAAACCCGGAGCAGATCCCATTTTCGGCTTGGCGTGTTATCGCAGAGGCCAATCCAGGGTGATGAATGAGGCGTTGGCCTGCAGAGGGGTGTTATCTGACCAAGCCGGGTGGCCTCCGTGGGCGTTGCCGACACTGCGCAGCCACTCTCCGTGGCTGACGATGGCAACCCGCCCCTGTGGCTGGGCAAGGTGGATGCGCTGAAGGGCCTCCAGGGCGCGGGATTGCAGCTGTTCTGCCGGCTCGAAGCCTGGGACGTCGACCGTGTTCTGGCTGAAGCGCAGAGACAGGGCTTGCCACAGCTCAACCTGCTCTTCCCGGTGGCAGCCTTCAAGTACCCCAAAGGCTCGCTCCTTCAGGCCCTCTTCGAGTTGCAGAGGCAGGCCATGAGGCTGGTTGATGATCTCGGCAGTGATGCGGGCACGTTCCAGTGGGCTGGCGTAGATGGCATCGAACTGGAGGGAGGCCAGTTCCCGGGAGAGGGCTTCGGCCTGGGCCACGCCCTCATCAGTAAGGGGGCTGTTCTGACTGCCCTGAAGACGGCGTTGGCGGTTCCACAGGGTTTCCCCATGGCGAATCAAGTAAAACTGGGTCACGGCGAGTGTGGTTTGAACGACTGAACGGGCGCGCAGTATACCACCTATGGATATAAAAAGGGCGCGGCCCTGGGGGAGGGTACCGCGCCAAAAGCTCAGGCGTTGACTCTCAGCTTCGCTTAAAAACGGTAGTCGATGGACAGATACAGTTGCTGGGTATCGTCCAGGGAGAAGTTCTGGCCGATGCTTGGGCCATCGTTCTCATAGTCCTGATCCAGGTAGCGGTAGCCCACTTCGGTGCTCCAGTTCTGGGTCAGTCGGTATTCGGCGCCCACCTGGCCGCCCCATACGAAGTCACTCTGGGAGTCACCGGCAATCTTGTTGTCGGCCACACCGGCAGAGAGGCCAGCAAACAGGTTGAACTTACCAGAGTTGCCTACGGGGAACAGGTAGTCGTAGGACGCGAGGAACAGGTGCTGCTCCTGCTTGATGGAGTCACCCAGCACATTGAACTTGTCCTCTTTGTAGCTGTATGTGCCCGCAAAACGGTGGTGGTCGTTCAGAATGGCACCGCCGCGCAGCTGCCAGGCTACATCATCGCTGTCTTTGTGGGCGTCGCCTTTGATGCTGTCCTGTTGCCAGCCTGCACCGGCGCCGGCGAACCACTGTACATCAGCGGCCAGGGCAGAGGTGGAGATAAGGGCGGTGGCGATAAGGGTCGCGGTCAGTTTTTTCATGGTAATGCTCCAATGACGTTGTGTCTGTCGATGGGTCCTACCATACGCCCCCTAATTGAACCCATTCTGAACCAGAGGGGCCCAAACTTAACCTTTGCTTAATCCGCCACTTAAAAAATATAAACGCCCGTTTAGAGCGGGCGTTTTATGGTCACAACGGGTCTGGATCAGTGGCGACTCAACTGAGCCAGCCTGTGGTAGAGGGGTTGCAACCGGCCGTAGAGGTTGAGGTACACCTCCTTATACAGGGTGCGATACCTTTGGTGGTGCAGTGGATTGGGTTCAAAGCGTTTGCCTACCCGAACCATACCCCGGGTCGCCTGAGCCACATCCGGGTACCAGCCAAGATGCAGGGCGGCGCACAGGGCGGCGCCCAGGCCCGAGGTCTCCGTGGTGTGGGCCCGCTCCACCGGCACGCCAAACATGTCTGCGGTCAGTTGGAGTATGGCGTCGCTCTGGGCACCGCCTCCGGAGACCCGCAGCAGTTGGGTGTGGGCGCCGGTGCGTTTCTCCACCCGCTCCAGGCCCTCCTTCAGTCCGTACCCCAGGCCTTCGATGATGGCGCGATAGAGGTGGGCCCGGGTGTGGTGATCGCTAAAGCCGATGATGGAGCCCCTGGCTTCGGGGCCGGGTTGGCGCACGCCGGCGCCCCAGTACGGCTGGAGGATAAGGCCTTCACTGCCTGGCTCCACCGCATTGATCAGCTCATCCAGCAGCTTCTCCGCCACCGTGTTCTGCTCCTCGGCCAGCAGTTGCTCCAGCTGGCCAAATTGCTCCTTGAACCAACTGACCATCCAGAATCCGCGAAACAGCATCACCTCACACAGATACTCGCCGGCGACTGCAGCCGGGTAGGCGGGCATCAGCGGCACGATCTCCCGGTAGCGGGGGCTGACCACATTGACCGTGGCGGTGGTGCCAAAACTCAGGCTGGCGACTCCCTCCTGGTGCCCACCGCTGCCGAGGATCTCGCAGGCCTTGTCGCCGCCGGCGGCCACCACCGGCAGGCCTGGGGGCAGGCCCAACAGGTTGGCTATCTCCGGGCGAAGTTCCCCCAGGGTGTCTCCGGGTGCCACCAGCTCCGGCATCTGCTCGGGTACCAGACTCAGCGCCTGCCAGCGCCAGTTGCCGGGCGTGGCCCATCGCTGCTTTTTGTAGTCGAAGGGCAGGTATCCCACCTGGCCTGCGGTACTGTCCCGATACTGGCCGGTCAGGCGGTGGGTCAGAAAGCCCCCCACCTGAACCACCTTGGCGCAACGTTGCCAGAGCTTGGGCTCGTAGCTGGCCAGGGTGTTGCTGAAGGCGCGGCGGCGAAGGGTGTTGAAGCTGTGTCCTACCACGGGCAGCCAGGCCAGAGGCCTGAGGTACCAGGGCAGGGGCGGCAGTTCCCGGCACTGACGCTGATCGGTCCACAGTACCGCCGGGCGAAGGGAGTGGCCCTCTTTGTCGAGAAACACCAGCGAGGTGCGCTGGGCGGTGAGGGTGACGGCCCTGACCTGGTTGAGGTCGTTGCCCTGTTGGCGAAGCGCCCTGACGGAGTCCACCACTGCCTGCCAGTACACCTCCGGGTCCATCTCCGCCGCCCCGGGTTGTGGGGTGTGATAGGGCGGAGAGAAGTGGATCTGGGCCTTGTCCAGCAAGCTGCCCTGGCGGTCAAACAGCAAGGCTCTCAGGCTCTGGGTGCCGTTGTCGATGGCGAGGATGGTGTCAGTCATCGCTGCACCTGAACGGCTGTGGGCTGTAGTAACGCTCCCACAGGCGCCAATATCTGTCCCACTCCTGCTGACACTGCTCTTCGTTCCAGCCCAGGTGCTGCAGGCAAAGCCGGTTGATGCGAGGCTGGTGATGATGCACGCCGCGTCCCAGCAACAGTCCCAGGCGGGTGCGGCGCAGCAGCAGATCGTCCAGGTGGGCGATGGCCTGGTGTTCTATGGCGTGTTCCAGTTGACTCCAGCAGACCGTGGCGGCGCCAATGGGCTCGCCAAAGTCGTGGCCCGGAGAGACGGGTGGCAGCTCCGGCTCTCGCAAGGGGGCATTGAGCATGGCCGCGGCCTGTTCCAGCACCAGTTGACCGGTTTCCAGGAAGGTGGTCAGCTTGCCGCCGGTCAGGTTCACCAGCCCGGGCTCCTGCCAGATCAGATGTTCCCGGCTGGCGTCCGAGGGGGCGGAGTGCTCCGAAGCGGAGCAGACCACCGGCCTGACCCCACTCCAGCTGGCGAGGATATCCTCCTCCTGGGCCGTGGGGTCCAGGGCGTGCATCGCCTGCCACAGGTAATCGAACTCCTCCCGGCTCATGGCCACGTCCTGGTTCAGTGGCGCTTCATGATCCAGATCCGTGGTGCCCATGATGGAGGTGCCCAGCCAGGGGTAGAGGTAGACCGGCCGGCCATCCTCCGGGTGGGCAAAGGTCAGCGCCGCCGGAGCGGGGTAGCGCCAGGCGGGCAGCACCAGATGGCTGCCTCGCAAGGGGCGAATCACCTGATTCCCCGGCAGCGGCGTCAAGCGGTCGCACCAGGCGCCGGCGCAGTTGATGACGCAGCCTGAGGTGATGGGCATGGGGTGGGCGTCGATCTGCGCCTGGACCCCGGTGCAGCGACCGTGTTTCTCCAGCAGGTTGTCCACCCGGCTGTAATGGCTGAGATCCAGCCCTTCCCGTACAGCCTCCTGAAGCAGCCAGGTAATAAGGCCGCAGTCGTCGCTGATGGCATCAAAATAGCTGCTGGCACCCTCTATCTCATGCAGAGGGTAGGGCAGCGCTTGCTGAAGCTGCTGTTGCGACAGCCAGCCCGGTCGGCAGCCGGGAGCGAAGGCGCGGTAGATCTGCAGCGCCACCTGCATCATCCAGGGCTTGGGATGGCCGCCGGGGGGATGCATAAACCAGAAGGGCAGGGGCTGCACCAAAGAGGGGTGGTGTGCCATCAAAGCATCCCGGGCGCGGGCGGCTTCCCGGGTCAGGCGCCAGTCGCCCTTGGCCAGGTAGCGAAGGCCGCCGTGCACCATCTTGGAGGAGCGGCTGGAGGTGCCTGAACTGAAATCTTCAGCCTCCAGCAGCAGCGTCTTCAAACCGTTATGGCACGCCAGCCAGGCCACGGCGGCGCCGTTGATCCCTCCGCCGACCACGATGATGTCGTAGTGGCGATCTCCCGCGTCGAGTCTGGCGCGGGTGTCCGCAACTCTGGCGGTGAGGCTCATCATGGTGTCTCCAGCAGCTTACCCGGATTCATCTGACCCTGAGGGTCGTAGTGATCGAACAGAGCCTGAATGCCGGAGCGGGTCAGCTCATCCTTCTCGACGTACAGGTAGGGGCTGTGATCTTCGCCGACACCGTGCTGATGGCTGATGGTGCCGCCCCCTTCCACGATGGCGCGGCTGGCGGCGTCCTTGAACTTGCGCCACTGTGTCAGGCTGGCGTCGAAATCCTCTTTAGCGGGGAAAACATAGGTGGTGTAGAGGCTGCATCCCTGTTTGTACACATGACTGAGATGGGTGTAGCAGAGCAGTGGCGTGTCACCGGCTACCGCCTTGAGGCTCAGCTCCATCTGCTGTTGCAGCGTTTCGATGCGGTTCCAGTCGGCGGCGGTCTCGAAGGTGTCCACAAGATACCCGTGCTCCCACAGGCTCTGCCTCAGGTAGGGCGCACTGTAGCGGTTCTCCTTCCAGTGACGGCCAAGGCCTTTGAGTGCCAGCCTGCCACTGTATTCGTGAATGATGCGGCGTATGGCCCGGGTGCTGTGGCGCACCTGTGGCCGATCACCGGTGACGCCCCAGGTGAGCATGGCGGGCTTGTCGCCCACCTTCAACAGCCGGAACAGCTTCATCAGGCGGCGGTGCTTCTCTGGAGAGAGCGCCAGCTGCAACTGGGTATCGGATTCGGTTGGATGGCTCAGTCGCATCATGCTGGCGGGGATGCCGGCCTGGGCGATGTCGCGTACCGCGTCCAGGCCCTTTTCCCAGTTGGGAAAGAATGAGACGTAGAACTGCTCTTTCTGAGGCAGGGGTTGCACTCGCATATCCGCTTCGCTGATGACGCCGATGCGCCCCTCGGAGCCCAGAATGACCTCTCGCCAGTCCGGTCCTGCAGAGCTGGCGGGTATGGTGGGCAGGTTGATGTCGCCCTTGGGGGTATGGACCAGGCCACCGGCGAACAACTGCTCGATGCGGCCATAGCGCAGGGACTGTTGCCCCGAACTGCGGCTGGCGATCCAGCCACCCAGGGTGGAGCACTCAAACGACTGGGGGAAGTGACCCAGGGTATAACCGCGGGCATTGAGCTGAGCTTCGAGTTCCGGGCCGCGCACGCCGGCTTCGAAGCGAGCCAGCTGGCTGACGGAGTCTATGTGCAGCAGGCGGGTCATTCTCTCCATGGAGAGGGTAATGACCGGACGGTTTCCCTGCCTGGGGTTGATGTGACCGACGACACTGGTGCCACCGCCATAGGGGATTACTACCCAGTTATGCTCCTTTGCCATGGCCAGCAGGGTTTGCAAGTCGTCCCGGCTCTCCGGAAAGGCGACCGCATCGGGCGCACAGCCCAGCTTGCCCTGCTTGAACGCCAGCCAATCGGCCAGGCTCTGGCCCCGGGAGTAGCGGGCGCGAGTCTGAGCATCGATGGAGTAGAGGTCGTGGGCGGGGAGGCGGCTGTCGGGCAGTGCCTGGGCCGTTTCCTCTAACGTGGCTTCTCCCAAGGGGTTGCCTGGACCAAGAAGTGTGGTGAGTACCGCCTTGGCAACGGCGGGCAAGGGGCGCTGTTTGTTTAAGTCTCCCCAACCATTCCATACCTTTTCCATGAGACATCCTGTTCATGTTGTTAATTTTTTGTTTATCCCCTAAGAGTTACGGATTTTTAGGTTTTATACAAGTGTTTGAAATGCGAAGGTGAATGAACAGGAAGGAATGCTGCCAGAGTGCCATTTTCGTAGGAAAAAAAAAGGTTCTTCGCACATTAGCGGGAACTAGATACGAAAACGGCTGGAAAGGTTATTGTGTAGTCGCCAAACAA